>JBBQQZ010000001.1:0-38265 GCA_038215325.1 Tepidisphaerales bacterium
TGTCTGAGGCGCTGCGGAGTTGGGGGCTGACGTCGACCGCCGCCCGGTCCGGCGAGGAGGCGCTGCGGTCGATCGACAATCACCCGGCGGACATTTTGCTGGTCGACCTGAACCTTCCCGGAATCAGCGGGATCGAAACGCTTACCGAGCTTCGCAAACGCGGTATCGATGCGCCGGCGATCATCCTGACGGGGTTCGGCGATCTGAAAGCGGCGCAGCAGGCGATCGAGCTGGGGGTGGTCGCGTTTCTGACCAAGCCCGCGCCGCTGGGGGAACTGGAGCAGGCGATCGATCGGGCGCGAAAGCAGCTAAAGCCCGACCTGCCGATCATCGCGCCCGAGACGGTCGAGGGTGGGAAGCCGGTGAAGCTGGAGGAAATGGAGAAGCAGCACATCCTCGCGACGCTGCGGAAGAACAACGGCAACCGCACCGCCACCGCGAAAGAGCTGGGCATTAGCCGCCGGACGTTGCAGTATCGGTTGGCGGAGTATCAGGAGAAGGGGTGGGTGGAAGGGGAGTAGGGGAAATGATGAATGATGAATGATGAATGACGAATGACGAATGGGGAATGGCGAATGGCGAATGGGGAATGGCGGGCTGATGTCTGGTGTCTTCTCGTTCTGACCACTGACCACTCGCTACTGACCACTGACCCCCGGCGATTGACGAATGACGAATGGTTTGGGAGTGAGAATGGTTCCGCGACTGGAGCAGAGCTGGCGGTGGTTTGGGCCGGGGGATGGGGTGACGCTGGCGGATATCCGCCAGGCGGGTGCGACGGCGGTGGTGACGGCGTTGCATCATGTGGCGTGTGGGGACGTGTGGACGATCGGGGAGATCGAGCAGCGTAAAGCCGAGATCGAGTCGGCCGGGCTGCGGTGGGCGGTCGTGGAGAGCGTGCCGGTTCACGAGGACATCAAACGCCGGGCCGGCGAGTACGAACGGTATCTCGATCACTACTGCCAATCGCTGCGGAACCTGGGCGCGTGCGGCATAGGGGTCGTTTGCTACAACTTCATGGCGGTGACGGACTGGACGCGGACGAACCTGTCGATGCGGCTGCCGACGGGGGCGTTGGCGCTGCGGTTCGACCAGGTGGACGCGGCCGCGTTTGATCTGTTTGAACTGAAGCGGGCGGACGCCAAGAACGACTACGCCGACGACCTCCGCGCTAAGGCCGCCGAGCGGTGGGAGGCGATGTCGGACGAGGAGCGACGGCAACTCTCCAAAGTCATTCTGATGGGCCTGCCCGGGACGGTCGGCGATTTGAGTGTGCCGGAGTTTCGCGCGCGGCTGGAGCAGTACGCCCGAATCGATTCGGATCAGCTTCGAGATAGTCACAAGGCGTTTTTGCAGCGCGTGATCCCGGCCGCTGAAGGCGCGGGCGTGGTGCTGGCGATCCATCCCGACGACCCGCCATTCCCGATGTTCGGCCTGCCGCGAATTGCGGGGGATGAGGCGGGGCTGAAACGCATCATCGACGCGGTGGATTCGCCGGCCAACGGCATCACGTTCTGCTCGGGATCGCTCGGGGCGCTATCCACCAACGACTTGCCGGGAATCATCGATCGCCTCGGACATCGCATCCACTTCCTCCACCTGCGCAGCGTGCAGCGCGAGGCGGATGGGAGTTTTTACGAGGCCGATCACCTCGCCGGCAGCACCGATATGAGTGCGATCATGTCCGCCGCGATCAGGCTGATGCGCAGGCGTGGCGAGTCGATCCCGATGCGGCCGGACCATGGGCATCTGATGCTCAGCGACGTGCAAAACAACCGCTTCTACCCCGGCTATTCATTGCTCGGACGCATGAAGGGCTTGGCGGAGTTGCGCGGACTGGAGATGGGTATGCGAAGTGCGATGCGAGGCGGTTGGCAGGCGGACCCGGCGATGGTCGAGCGGTTTAAAACGCAGAGGCCGCACTGCGAGTTCGATGAATCGAAAGTGCCGGCCTACACGCTGCCATCGGTGCTGGCGGATCGAGCGACGACCGCCGAAACGTGGAACGTGCGGCGAGAGGAGATCGTCGAACTCTTCCGCGCGAACGTGTTCGGCCACGGGCCGGCGAAGCCGGACGAGGTTGTGTTTGAGGTGGTCGAATCCGATCCGCACGCAATGTCTGGCCGCGCGACGCTAAAGCGCGTCGAAATCCGGTCGAGCTACCGGGGCGCAACGCACCGGTTCGAACTGACGCTGTTCATCCCCAACGGCGCGAACAAGCCCGCCCCGGCGGTCTTGCTGATCAACATCCGCGCGCAAAATTTGACCGATCCGGCTCATCGCCAGCAGTCCGATTTCTGGCGCGCTGAGGCGTTGATCGATCGCGGTTACACGGCCGCGGCGTTCCATGTGGGCGATCTGGCGCCGGATGACGTCAACACCTGGCGGGACGGCGCGGCCAGACTATTCGAAGGCGACCAAGACGACTTCGGCGCACTGGCGATCTGGGCCTGGGGCGCGAGTCGCTGCGCCGATTACCTGTCGCAGGACACACAGATCGACGCCAGCAAGCTGGTCGTCGTCGGCCACTCGCGCGGGGGGAAGACGGCGCTGTGGGCGGGCGCGAATGACCAGCGATTCTCGATCGTCATCGCCAACGAATCCGGCGCCGGCGGGGCGGCGATCGCGCGCCGCCGAATCGGTGAAACGCCGGCGGCCATGAACGGAATGTTCCCGCACTGGTTCAACGCGACGTACAAGTCTCACTCCGCCGACGTCTCGGATATGCCGGTCGATCATCACCAGCTCATCGCCTCCATCGCGCCCCGCGCCGTCTACGTCGCCAGCGCCGCAGACGATCTATGGGCCGACCCGAAAGGCGAGTTTCAGTCGCTCGCCCACGCGAACCCCGCGTTCGACCTCTTCGGCGATCTTCCGATCGATCCCGACGCGATGCCGCCCTTGGAGACCCCGCTCATCGAAGGCCGCCGCGGGTATCACGTCCGCCGTGGGCCGCATGGGATGAACCGGTACGACTGGGACCGGTTCATGGATTTTGCCGATCAGCAGTTCCGCTGATTCGCGATTGGCCACAGAGACACCGAGGCACAGAGAGAAGCCCAGCCACGAATCACACGAATGGGCACGAATGAATTCATTCGCATCTGCTATTATTCGTGTTCATTCGTGAAAATTCGTGGCTCAATCCGCATTTCCTCTGTGCCGCTGTGCCTCTCTGTTTCTGTGGCCCATTCCAGAAAGCAGATCAAGATTCGCCATCGCGAGTGAACCCGGATAGGATTGCACGACTTTTATTGAAGGAGCTTCCATGCCCAAGAGTTACAAGTCCGCGCCGGAAATGTCGATCGACCCGAAGAAGAAGTTCACCGCCACGTTTGAGACGTCGCGCGGGACGATCGTGGTCGAGTTGTTCGCCGACCGCGCGCCGGTTACCGTCAACAACTTCGTCTTCCTCGCGAAGGACGGCTTTTTTGACGGGACCGTGTTCCATCGCGTGATCAACGATTTCATGGTCCAAGGCGGCGACCCCGAAGGCTCCGGCCGGGGTGGGCCGGGGTACAAGTGGGCGGATGAAAAGGCGGCGCTGGCGATCCCGCACCAGAAGGGCAGCCTGAGCATGGCGAACGCAGGCCCGAACACCAACGGCAGCCAGTTCTTCATCACCCACATCGCCACCGACTGGCTCAACGGCAAACACGCCGTCTTCGGCCAAGTCACGTCCGGCCAGGACATCGTCGATGCGACCAAGCAAAGCGATACGCTGAAGAAACTTACGATCACGGAAGCGTGATCCACGAATCTTCACGAATCGGCACGAATGAACTCAGAACGAGGCGGCCACTGCCTGACGGCGGGGGCCGCCCGTCTTTCTTATTCTTGTTCTTATTTGTGTCGATTCGTGAAGATTCGTGGACTAAACAGGCGGCAGTTTGGACGGGTGATCGACCTGTTCGGTGATCAGGTTGGTCTGGTTCAGGATCAGCACGCGCGCCTTGTGGGTGTCGATCTCGGATTCGTTAACCCAGTCGAATGCCATGATGATTACGCGGTTGCCGACCTTGGTAAGCCGGGCGGCGGCGCCGTTGACGCCGATCACGCCGGAACCGGCTTCGCCGGGGATGATGTAGGTCTCGAAGCGATTGCCGTTTTCACAGTCGGCGACCAGCACCGCCTCGTTGGGCCTCAGCCCCGCGGCGGCGAGCAGACGCATGTCGATGGTGATGCTCCCGTGGTAGTTCACGTCGGTGAAGGTCACCCGGGCCTGATGGAGCTTGGCGCGAAGCAGCTTGCGAAACATGGAACACATCATCTTAACCGAATTCATCGCGCACGGCACGGGGGGGCGCATCGGATTTGCATCAGCGTCGTTCCGATGCACAATCGGCCGCCAATGAGCGACCTGTCTGAACCCATCGTTCCGTCTGTTCGTTGTTGGCAACTGGCAATCATTCCATTGCCGATCACCATCCTCGAAGGTCCGTCGGGTCCGCATCGGCCGAGGGGGTGTTTTGTCGTGGATGTGCAATCGGGTTACTGCTTCAAGCCCGAGATTGCTTCGCCGGAGACGGGCATTGTCGATCTAGCGATGGCGTCGCTGGCGAGCGCGCTTGAGAAATCGCAGGGGCGTTGGCCTGAGATGATTCAAGTTCGCGACCCCGAACTGGCGACCGCGTTGCGGCCGGCGCTGGCGGGGAAGGGCGTTCGCGTCGAAGTGTCGGAGTCGCTGGAGATGCTCGACGAGGTGACGACATCTTTTCTGGACCACGTCGCGCCCGGCACATTGCCCAGTTGGCTGGACGAGCCGGGGACGGATGCCGATCTGCTCCGCTTTTTCGCCTCGTCCGCGGCGCGGTATCACGCGGCGGCACCGTGGCGTCTGCTTCATGACGACGATGTGATCGTGATCGAATCCCCACAAGCGCCCCCAGGCATGGCGGCGGCGTCGGTGCTCGGGGCGGGCGGGGAAGTGTTTGGGATCGCTTTCCACGCCAGCCTGAAAGAAGGCGATGCCTTGAGTGACGGCGAGAGATTAGAAGAGAAGTGGTCGCGGTACAGCCTGATGTTTCACGAATTTGTGGACACCCCGCCGAGAGATTCTGAATTGTGGCAGGATCTTGGCCTGGCGACCGTCGGCGACACTGATCTGCAACCCGTATTCTTTCGGTACTCCGATTCCGGCCATGAACGTCCCAGCGCCGAGCACACCCGCTTTGCCGCCGGTGTCTGCTACGCGATGGCGATGGCAACCGAAGCCCAGATCGACTCCGGCCGATGGGAGCAGGTCGTCCCCACGCCGGCGGGTCCGGTCGTGTACCGGCTGACGATCCCGCACCTGCTCGAGCAGCCCATCCCGCTTCGCCAGGGGCCGATGGTCGACCGGCGCGAGATGGAACAAACGCACTTTCGATTCACGCACATGGCACGCAAAGCCGGGTGCAAGACAACGGAGGAAATGAGCGCATTTGCCCAAACGCACATGATTGGAAAGCGCATCGACGAGGTCGCCAATTCGTTCGAAGATCCAAAAGACATCGCGCTGGACCTGTGCTACTCGTCGCTGCGCCACTATTCCCGCCGCCGCATGCGTGACCTGCTCGAGGCGCTGAAGCTCGATCCCGACTGCGCCGAGGCGTACGTGATGCTGGCGGAGCTGGCGAGCAACGACGTTGATCGCTGCGACCTATACCAACGCGCCGCCGAAGCCGGCCGGCGCCGGTTGGGGGAAGAGGCCTTCGCCGATCCGGAATATCCCTTCTGGAGAACGATCGAATCGCGCTCGTACATGCGAGCGATCCAGGGCCTCGCCGACACCAGTCTTCTGATGGACCGGTTCGACGACAGTGCCGCGAAGTACAGGGAACTGCTGGAGCTAAATCCCGGCGATAACCAAGGCGCACGGTACCTGCTGGTTGAGGCCCTGATCGCCGGCGATCGGCTGGCGGAGGCGGTCAGGACGGTTCGCACGGTGCTGCTGGCCAAGCAGGACGTCAGCGCCTTGGGCGAGTGGGTGGAGGCGGTTTTCGCGTTCGTTACCAACGACCCCGAGCAAACCACCGCACTGCGCCAGGCGGCGAAGAAGAACCGGCTGGTACCGTACTGCCTCGACGGTGAGGAGGATTCAGACGATTCCGGCCCCTGGACTCCCGGCAGCCTCGAAGAGGCGGTTTGGATCGCGGATGCAATCGGGCCGGCCTTCGGGACTGAGGACCTCTCGGAAGACTTCATTCGCCGGGCAAAGGCGGCTACTGTCTCACTGGACCGCAAGGTGAGAAAGCTCAACAGCGACCGTCCGGCGGCAAAGAAGGCGCGTCGGAAGAAGAAGTGAACGAATCGGGTGTCGATCGCCGATAACGACCTATAAGGCGGACCTGGGTCTCGCCCGTCACGGACGACCATGCCCAATCCCTATCTCACGAACCTCGCCGACCTACAGCAGCTTGAGGCCCGGCTGGACCAGCGCCTCGCGCTCATCAGCAAGGCCGAGACGAATCTGAAAGGCCTCTTCGAAGCCCTTCGTCTACAGGTGGGAGACGCCTATCCCGTCCTGGAAGACCTGAAGAAGACGCTCCCCTTGTGTCGCCAGCAGGTGGACGAAGCGAAGCTGAACGGCATGGCCGACCGGATCGAAATGGAGATGGCCGGGCGGTTGCACGAATCGCTGGATCTCGCGAAAGACGAACTTCGTGGTGTCGCCGGCCCGCTGAGGCAGGAAATCACTGCGGAACTGCGGACGGTCGTGGTCGCGATCAAGTCGGAGATGGAGGCGATGAAACCCGCGCCGCCGGATGCCACCGAAGCCGCCGCCGCGCTTACGCAGATGGCCGACGCATTCCGCGAAGAGGCCCGCGCCACGCTCGATACCATCCGCCAGTCGATGCTTGACCAGCTCGACCTGCTTCAATCGGACGCACGTCTTCACGTCGATCCGATCCTTTCGCAGCTCACCGCCTCCCAGTCCGCCGCCGAGGCGCAGATCAAGGGGGCGGTCGAAGCGCAGGAGCGGGCGCTCCAGCAGCGCGTCCAGCAGCTCACCCGCAGCGTCGATGAGATCGCCACGGTGATGGAGGAGCGTCTCACGCAACGGGTGGTCTCGATGCAGAAGCGCGCCACCGACAAGATCGCCGCCACCGAGCCGATCCTCCAATCGCGCATCAACCGCTCGCTCGAACAGGCCCACCTCGCCGCCGACGTCGCTGCGGAGAAACTTCAGACAAGACTCGACGCCATCCGCCCGCGGCTTGATGAGCAACTCAACGACGCCGACCGGCATTTGCTCGAACGTCTCAAGCGAATGGACGAGCACGCCACGAGCATGTCGAGCTATCTCGAACAGAAACTCAGCTCGCACGTCGAAGAGCTGATCCAGCGCCTGCGTCTGAAGCTCCAGCAGGAGATCGCCGCCGTCACCGGAACCGCTTCTCCGATGTCCCGCGCCGAACCGGCGATCGCCCCGGCGCGTCCGAAACTCGAAGTCGAAGTCTTCGTCAACAAGCGCCAGGACAAACCCGTCGCCGCGTAGCGTGAGCTTACGATTCGCCGCGGAGCGCACCACTCCGCTGCGCGTCGCGGCTAACCATCTACTGCAAGACCTCTCAACGTTGCATCGCGATCACAGCCGCCGTCGGTAGGGTGATGAGCTGGAGATCGCCCGGTATGCCCATCCGACCCAAGCTCATAATCTGCCTCGCACGCAGAAAAACGAAAAATAATTGAGAAAAAAGGCGGCGCGCTGCGCGTTTGTCGTGACAAAGGCGCAGCGCCGCACGTCTATACGGAGAGGGTTCGTGCCGGTTGCCATCCAGCCTGCGGACAAGGGGGCGGCGCGCCGAAAGCCGACGCGCTGTGCAGTCGTACCGTTGCGGCGGATTTGGGGTATGATCCGCACCCCAGAATGAGGACTACGAATGACCGCTGATTTGCCGGAAACCGAGTCGCCACTGCGTCGCCTGATCGAGGGGACGTCCGGTGCGGTTGTGCTGTTGCTGCTGGTGGTGATCTGCTACGCGATGACCGCGCAGTTCGGGTACATCTGGGATGACGACACCTACGTCGTCAATAACACCCACCTGCGCGATTTCGCGGGGCTGAGCCGGATGTGGACGCACGTCGGCGCGACGCCTCAATACTACCCGGTGACGTTCACGTCGTTCTGGATGGAGTACCAGCTTTTCGGGCTGAACCCGGGCGTGTCGCACGTGGTCAACCTGCTGCTGCACGCCGGGAGCGTGCTGCTGCTGTGGACGATCCTGAAAGGCCTGCGCGTCCCCGGCGCGTGGCTGGCGGCGGCGATTTTTGCGGTGCATCCGATTCATGTGGAATCGGTGGCGTGGATCACGGAGCGGAAGAACACGCTGTCGCTGGCGTTTGGGTTGTCGGCGCTACTGGTTTACCTGCGCTACGCCGGGCTGATCGCCAAGCCGCAAGCGGCACCGAAGCCGACGATCAAGACCGAAGACGGCGAGGAAGAAGACGACGGCGGGGTGGACCTGTCGCTGCCGGACGACCCGAAGCGGCTGTACGCGTTGTTTATCGTCCTGTTTCTGTGCGCCCTGCTTTCCAAGACAACGCTGTCGGTGTTGCCGGGTGTGATCCTGGTGATCGTGTGGTGGAAGAACGGCAAGCTGACGTTGAAGGACGTCACGCCGCTGATCGCGCCGATCGTGCTGGGATTGGGCGCGGGGATGCTGACGTCGTGGATCGAGCAGCACCCGTACATCGTCGGTGCGCGCGGGCCGGCGTGGGAGCATGGGATTCTTGATCGGCTCGCGCTGGCGGGGCAGGTGAGCTGGTTTTACGTCGGCAAACTGCTCCTGCCGCACCCATTCGCGTGGGGCTTGCCTGCGGGGACGCAGCTTCCGAATCCGCCGGTGACGCTGTTGGAAGTGCCCGAGGGCATTCGCGCGTTTCTGCCGTGGTCGTTGATGTTCAACTATCCGAAGTGGGACCTGAACGCCGCGAACGTATTGCAATGGGTAGGCACGATTTCGATGGCGTCGGTGGTGGGCGTGCTCTGGGCGATGCGCCAGCGCCTCGGCCGCGGGGCGCTGGCGTGCGTGCTGCTTTACCTGGGCTGCCTGGTCCCGGCCATGGGACTGGTCAACGTCTACCCGATGCGCTTCGCGTGGGTCGCCGACCACTTCGCTTACGTCGCATCCATCGGTTTGACCGTCCTGTTCGCGGCAGGCGTGACGCGATTGTTCCGGCACGTCGCGCTCGCGCCGGTGCTGGGCGTGTTGCTCGTGGGGTATCTGGCGAGCGTGACGATCCTGCACGGATTGTCGTTCAAGGACTTCCCGACGATCTGGTCAGACACGCTGCTTCGCAACCACAATTCCTGGCTGTCGGCGGCGAGCCTGGGGGGGTATTGGCGCACCGAGACGGAGAATCGCGTGGCGATGATCGAGTTCGCTGAAACCAAGGAGCAGGAAGAGTTGGCGAAGAAGAAGGCGCAGGACGCACTGGTTGCTGCGGAGCGCTGGCTGGCCAAGGCGGGCGCGATGAACCCGGATTCGTACGAAGTCCCATTCCAGCTCGCGATGATCGAGCGCGCACGCGGCAATTTCGGCAAGGCGATGGCGCTGGCGCTCGACGCCGACCGCATCGCCGCCGAGCAGGGCTCGGTCCAGTACATCTACCCACGCCGGCTGCTGGCGTCGCTGCTGGTGCAGAAAGGCGAACCCGAACAGGCCGAGCAGATCCTTGGTGAGCTGCGCGAGAAAGAACCCCTGATGGGCGACAAAATCCCCGCCACGTTCGCCGAAGCGCGCATGCTGTCGGCGACGCTGGCGCGTAAGCGCCTCAAGGGCAGGATCTCGCCGCGCATGTCGCAGGAGGACGGGATCATCCTCGGCCAGGCGATCGACCACCTGGTCGTCGCGACCGAACTGACGCCGCACGATCCGAAGCCGCGACTGGAACTGGCGCGTATTCTGATCGAGCTGGAACGGCTGCCCGATGCGATCGAGCAGGCGAATCTGATCCTGATGGACAATAAGAACGATGCGGACGCGAAGATGACGATCGCGATGGCGGCGATGAAGGGCAAGAGCTATCAGATCGCCGGGGCGCAGCTGGCGAACCTGATCCAGCAACAACCGCGTCATCTGCCTGCGTACGTGATGCTCGCCGAGGCGCTGGAGGAATTGAAACAGGAGAAGGACGCGATCCGCGAGCTGGAGACGGCGTTGAAGATCAACCCCAACTACATCCCCGCGAAGAACATGCTCGCGAGACTGACCGGCGCGACGACCCAACCGGCGACGACGCAGTCTGCCACCCCCCAACCAACGCCCACGACGCGCCCGTAGTTTACGGACTCCAGTAGCCGCGTCGCTACGCGATGCGCGTCTTCGATTCCGCGCAATGCGTAGCGCGTGGAATCGCGGTTTGTGAATCCGGGCGGCGGGAATCGAACCCGCACGAGATTTTGTCTCAACGGATTTTAAGTCCGTAGCGTCTGCCGTTCCGCCACGCCCGGGGAGCCGAAGCATCTTACGCTTTGGCGTGGGATCAACCAACTGTTTGAGTTGTAAGGTTCGCCGTGCGAACCGCTGGCGGACGGTTCGCATGGCGAACCCTACAGCCACATCGCCGCGATTTTCAGGTCGATCGGCGTCGTGATTTTCAGGTTCGATTCCTCGCCCGCGACGAGCGTGACGGGCAGGCCGATGAGTTCGAGGAGTTGAACGTCGTCGGTGACCTGTTCGAGCGGGATGGGGCAGGTGGCGTAGGCTCGCAAGAGATCGTCGCGACGCATCGTTTGCGGGGTTTGCATCGCCCAGAGGCGATCGCGCGGGACGGTCCGGCGGATCGGCGCGGGTAGCGGGCCGGCGGCTTCTTTGATCGTGAGGGAGACGGGCATCGCCGGCGCCGCGGCGCCGGTTTGGATCGCGGCGGCGAAGACGCGGTCGATCAACACATGGCTCACCAGCGGCCTGGCAGCGTCGTGTACGGCGAGCCACTCGCTCGTCGACGACTTCGCTGCGATCTGCACCGTCTGCGCCCGCGTCCGCCCGCCATCGGTCCAGCGGAGCTTGCTCAATCGGTTAGGGAACAAGGCTTCGAGCGTCGAGCGATCTCGCGTCGCCAGCACGATCTCTGCCACATCCTCCCGATCCAGAAACGCGTTCACCGCGCGCACGATCACCGGCACGCCCACCAGATCAGCGGTGAGCTTGTTCGCTCCAAACCGCGCCGACACACCGGCGGCGGGGATGATGACCGAAAACTGATGCATGCGATTCAAAGGTTAACCCCGAAGCGGCAGAGATGTCATCCACGAATCTTCACGAATCGCCACGAATGCGGAAAGAAAAAGTAGCCGCAGATAAACGCAGATAAGAAATACAATTCTCTTGTTTTCATCTGCGAACCCTCTGAATAACTCTGGCTATTGCGCAAGTTGTCATCCTGAGGTATTCCGAAGGATCTTGTCGGCCCGCAAAGGGCCCCAAATCAGGTCGTCGAGTAGATGCTTCGGGGTACCTCAGCATGACATTCTGAAGAGAATCAGGTTATTCAGAGGACTCCTGCGTTTATGTGCGTCCATCTTCGGATCAAACGCATTTGATCTCATTCGTGTCGATTCGTGCGGATTCGTGGATCAATTCTGTTTTGTTTGTTCAGGCTTACCTCGCGGCGCGGTATCGACCAGGCGGCCAAAGATCATTTTTCCGGCGCTGGTTTGGACGGTGTTGGTGACGTTGAATTCGATTTCTTCGTTCAGATGCGTGCGGGCCTGTTCGACGACGACCATCGTGCCGTCGTCCATGTATCCAACGCCCTGTCCCGGCGATTCGCCGGGCTTGATGATGCGGACGAACAGGCGCTCGCCGGGCAGCACTTCGGGCTTCATCTGGGCGGCCAGTTCGTTGATGTTTATCACGTCGATCCCGCCAAGCTGGGCAACCTTGTTCAGGTTGTAGTCGGTGGTCAGCACGCGGGCTTCCAGTTCCTTCGCCAGGCGCATCAGGCGCTGGTCGACGGTGTCGGTGGGATCGCTGAGGCCGGTTTCGTAGGTGATGACTTCGATCTTGGCGGACTTCTGGAGCTTGGCGAGCACGTCCAACCCGCGCCGGCCGCGGTTGCGTTTCAGGCGGTCGGCGCTGTCGGAGACGGTTTGAAGTTCCAGCAACACGAAGCGAGGGACGATCATCTGGCTTTCAAAGACGCCCGTCTCGGCGATCGCCGCGATGCGGCCGTCGATCAGGGCGCTGGTGTCCAGCAGGATGGGCCTGGCGCCGCGCGTCTGCTTGCGGAATTCCACGTAGGGGACGATGAACCGGAAATCGTCCTTCGTCTGCATGATGAAGCTGATCGAAAAATAAGTGGTCGCGCAGTAGACCAGCAACTGAATGAACGACGTGAGCATCCGGCGTTGCTCGGCGTCCATTTCGCTGTTGAAGGTGAGCTGGTTCAACACCAGCGCCACGACAAAGCTGAGCGCGTACCCTGCGGTCACGCCGACGACCAGCCCGAAGAACGTGCCTGCGAACAGCCCGAGCTTGCGGCGGGAGGGCGCAAGAATGTCGATGCAGACCGCCAGCACGCCGATCGTCAGTCCCACCGCCACCGCCAGCGGGGAGGCGCTGCTGGTCCTGGTTTCAACATCGGTGACGACGTAGTTCCATCCAATGCCCGCCATCATCAGGACGAACACAGCGCGAAGGATGGTGAGAAAAATGCTCATGGACCCCACCACAATCGACCGGTGTTTCGAGACGGCCAAACGGGGAACTCAGGGCGTGTCAAGTTACGTGGCGATACGCCCAAACCAGAACCGCCGTCCCGATGATAATACGGTAGATGGCAAAAGGCACGAAGCCATGTTTACGAACCCAGGCCATGAACCAGGCGATGACGAGGTACGCGCTGGCGAAGCTGACGACCGATCCGATCGCCAACGTGATCCAGCGGGCGGTGGTCATCCCGCCGGCGATGAAGGCGGGGTCGCCGAGGGGGGCGCCGATCGATTCTTTCAGGTCAAAAGCACACGCGGCCAGCATCAGCGGGATGCTGACGAAGAAGCTGAACTCCAGCGCCGTCCGCCGATCCAGCCCCGCCAACTGCCCGGCGGCGATCGTGCTCATGCTGCGGCTGACCCCCGGGAAAACCGCAGAAAGAATCTGCACCGCCCCGATCCACGCCGCCTGCCAGGGTTTCATCGTGTCGATCGATTGCACCTTTCCACGCGACGCATAAACCGCATCAACCACCCACATTACCACGCCGCCGATGACCAACGCCCAGCCCATGATGACCAGGCTCTCAAGATTGTCCTTGATCGCCTTGGACAGGATCTTTGCGGGGATGCCCGTCACCACGGTTGCGATGCCCACCAGCGCCAGCGGGTGGGCGTAGAACTTTTGGAGCGTTAATCCGCCTTTGAACCAACTGGTGACGAATTCGCGCAGGCGTACGCGGAAATAGAGCACCACCGCCAGGATCGCCGGGAGCTGGATCGCGACGGCGAACATTTTCCAGAAACCGTCGTTGAGGTTCACGCCCAGTAGCGCCTGGGTCAGCCGGATATGCGCCGTCGAGCTGACGGGCAGAAACTCGGTCAGCCCTTCGACAATCCCGACAATGACAGCAATAAGGTAGTCGTGCACCAGATTGTTATCGGCCAGCCCCGCGCATGAACTGAACGCTCCGGACTAAATATCCCCACGCCGAACCCACCGTCACCACCAGCGTGGTCCAGATGCAGATATCGCGGAACATCCCAGCGTAGGACCGGTACGCCTCATACGCCTCCGGCGACGCCCGCCGCTGCAAAACCTCGAGAAAATACACGTAGGTGATGATCACCAGGATGGTCACCGACTGCATCACCATCTTCAGTTTGCCCCATTTGTCGGCCCCGAAGCTGACGCCCGATTTCTCCGCCAGCCCGCGGATGCTCGTCACAAGCAGCTCGCGTCCGAGAATCACCACCACCATCGCGGGTGTAACCCCGGTGATCGTGTGGGCGACGTAAATCTGCCCGTCCACCACCTCGGTCGCGATGATAAAATTCTTGCCGGCGAAGAAAATGAACGACCCGAGCACCAATATCTTGTCCACAAACGGGTCGACGACCCGCCCGAAGCCGCTTTCGACCTTCCATAGCCGGGCAAGGTAGCCGTCGATG
This sequence comes from Tepidisphaerales bacterium, assembly GCA_038215325.1. Classification (GTDB taxonomy): domain Bacteria; phylum Planctomycetota; class Phycisphaerae; order Tepidisphaerales; family Tepidisphaeraceae; genus BPJO01. The sequence continues at coordinate 14,093 of JBBQQZ010000001.1, forward strand.
TAATCGGTGCTGATGGCGATCAGGCACGTGAAGAACCCGATGGTCAGAAGCGTGGAATGCCCGCGCCCCTCGTACTGATACCAGGAAAGGATGACGAAGAAGACGATCGCCAGGATGAGCCGGGCGGTCGTGATGAGATTCGGGATCTGCCTGTAATCCATCCGGCGGGCGATTGTAAGGAAGGCGGGGGGACACGCCAGCACGTGCGGCGAGAACGCGCAGGGACGGGTCGGGCGCTCGACGCTTTCGGGTCGTTCCCCGATGATGCGGGCATGAGCAGCACCTCGCCTTCCGTCGGACCATATGCACCCCCGCCCGTCGTCGGTTACGCGCCGCCGGAGATGGGGAATCAGCGGGTGTGGAACGCGGTGCGGCTGGGGCTGATAATCTGGGCAAGCGTTGTCATCCTCCGGCACGCGTTTTACTGGATCCACATCTACTCCATGACCCGTTCCACTCCCACGCTTCAGTTGGCTCAGACGTTGCTGGAGGTCGTGGGGCTTGTGCTGGTCATCGTTGGCGCAATCGTCGGGGCGGCAAGAGTCGTGCTGGTAATGGGGCTTTGCGTTTTCCTGGCGGCGGTGCTGTTGGGATTCGGATTGAGCGCAATGGACTTTCGCAGCGGGGGGCCGCAGGCATTGACGGCATTGCCCTGGCGATTTTTTGGGAGCCTGACCGCCGCCGCGCCGGCGATTTTGGCGCTCTTGGCGACATGGGCGGCTCGGCGCGTCTAAAACTGTCTGGCAATGACGACTTGTAGGGTTCGCCGTGCGAACCGTTTTGGGCGGATGGTTCGCTCGGCGAACGCTACAGGAGGTGCCCGCGAATCGTTAACGAATTGTGCGTCCCGGCGTGTACTGCACCTTGAGGCTTTCGCCGCGCACGAAGGCGTCGAAGCCTTCCTGGAAGCGGTCGAGCGGGAGGGTGTGGCTGACCAGCGGTTTGACGTCGATCGCGCCGCTTGCCAGCAGCGCGATGGCGGGGTCGAAGGTGTAGCAGAGCGCGAAGCTGCCGAGGATCGTCCAGTCGTTCTTGAAGAGTTTGAACGGTTCGATCGGAACCGTCGCGCCGCGCGGCGCGACGCCGAATTGAAGGTACTTTCCGTAAGGCCGCAGGTGGTCCAGCGCCTTGCCGATTACCGCCGGCACGCCGGTGGCGTCGGCGACGATGGGGAAGCCGTCGGGAGCCAGTTCTCGCAACATATCAGCCTGATTGGTGCCCGCCAGGATCGTGTGCGTCGCGCCGAGTTTCTTCGCCAGTTCCAGTCGATGCGCCTGTTTTTCGACCACCACCACGCGCGACGCGCCGCGATGTTTGAGTAACTGCATCAGCACCAGGCCGATCGGCCCCGCGCCGAACAGCAGCACGTCATCGCCGGCATCGAACGACAGCCGGTTCATCGCGTGAACCGCGCAGGAAAGGGGTTCGATGAACGCCGCCTGCGCGTCGTCGATTGAATCGGGCACGACGTACGCCAGCCGCGCGGGCGCCGCGACGTACTCGGCAAAGCCGCCGGAGCGCGTGATGCCCACGCCTTGCCAGTTGCTGCACTGGTTGTTCTGGCGTCGTCTACAGAACGCGCAGCGGCCGCAATCGATGTTGGGATCGACCGCGACGCGCGTCCCCGTCTTCAAGTACGTCACGTCCCGGCCCACCTCCACCACCTCGCCGCAGAACTCGTGACCCGGCACGAGGGGGAATTTCGACAGGTATTCGTTCCGTGAGATGTGCACGTCCGTTCCGCATAGCCCGGCCCGGGCGACGCGGACGATTACTTCGTCAGGCCCGCATACGGGTTCGGGGACATCGGCGACGACGATCTGCTCGGGTGCTGGGAAGGTGACGGCTCGCATCGGGGGATTGTAGCACGCATATTCGTAGCGGCCCCGCCCAACTCAGCCCGACTTCGCCTGAGACGCGCACCTGCGGATCGGAATCAGTGCCCGCAGCCGCGGCTCGCGCAGGAATAGCGCCAGCCAGACGACCATCCCGATGATCACAACGAGGATGAACGGCTCGCCGATGCGCACATGCGTCGCGATCGCGCCGCCGAGATAGCCGGTGACGAGGATCGCGCCGAGGATGGCCGTGCGCGGGATCAGGTACAGGACCACACATGCCACCTCCGCGATCGCGATGGGCAATAGCGCCCCGGCCGGATACCCGAGCTTCTCGCCCCAGTCCTTCTGCAACTCCGGCGGATTCACGAACTTCATCGTCGCGCTGAACGCCAGCAGGAGCGAGAGGATAATCGTCAGAACCCAGCCGGTGATGGTGAGGGCTTTGTGTTGTTTGGCTGGTATGTTCGGCTGGGTTTGATAGTCGGGCGTCGTCATGCGACGAAATGTATCGTGGCTTTCGAGATCCGCCAACGTAGGGTGCGTCTTCGACGCACCGTTCATCTCGCGCTCGCGCGGCGGCGGCTGTGCGTTGGAAACGCACCCTACCAAATACGGCGTATTCCGGCGATTTTATCGTTGATCGGACTTTAATGTTCGCGTAAAATTAGGGTTTCAATTGGCAAGTTTCGGGACGCGATTCCCGGCCGTTTTGGTAGGAGAAATGTGCCGAATGTAGCGCACCCAAATCGGCCCTTGCGTTGCGTTGCTCGGGTCGGCGCGCGTAAGCAATGGCCGGGCATGGGGTTGGCGGGAGATCGGGGATGTGGCGCGGGTGTGACAGCGATGTAGCGCGCTACATTTGGTGTGCTTCAGAAAACGGAACCGGATCGGGAAATCGGATGATGCGGTTGGAAGAATTGTCGCAAGGGTCGGGAGGGAGAGTTATTCAGGGGTCCCACTTGTCAGAAGGTCTGCTTCTGTCGACACTTGCCACCTGTGAAGGTCATTGTCGTCGCCAACATCGTTAAGCCCAAGGTCAAACCGGCCGTCGAACTGCTCGTGCCGTGGCTGCAAAAGCGCGTGGATCTGGTCGGTGTCGAAAGTGACATGACGTTCGATCTAGCCAAGATCGACCTGGACCTGATCGTCGTTCTGGGCGGCGACGGCACGCTGCTGTCGGTCGCCAGGCGATTGAAAGGCCGGCAGGTGCCGGTGATGGGGTTCAACTTCGGGCGGTTGGGGTTCTTGGCGCAGTTCTCCCCGGATCAGTTGCCTGATGTGATCGAGGAAGGCATCGCTGGCAAGCTGCCGGTTTCTCCACGGCTGATGATCGAATCATGCATCATGCCGGGCAACATCGACGTCGATCTGCTCGACCCCGCCGCCGTCGCGGGCAAGGCCAAGTTCCGGGCGATCGGGCTGAACGACGTCGTCGTCTCCGCCGGCGCTCCGTTCCGGATGATCGAGTTGCAGGTGGGTACCGATCGCGACACCGGCGTGCGCTACTTTGGCGACGGTTTGATCGTCTGCACTGCCAGCGGTTCCACCGCGTACAACATCTCTGCGGGGGGGCCGATCCTCAGCCCGCAGTTGGAGGCGATGTGCATCACCCCCCTCTGCCCCCACAGCCTGAGCTTCCGGCCGATCGTCGTCAGCTCCAGGCAGGTCATCACCCTGATGGCACGACGCGTAAATCGCGGGACCGAGGTTATTGTCGATGGGCAGGCATCGTGTAACCTATCCAAGGGGGACAAGGTCATCATCCGGCGGACCGAATCCGATCTGCTTCTTCTGGAAAGCCCCCACGCATCGGAATGGCAGGCGCTGGGCGAAAAACTGAACTGGGCGAGCGTGCCGAATTACAATTGGAAGTAGGAGAAGGAAGTTGCCAGTTGATAGTTGCCAGTTGCCAGCAAAGGCATGATCTGGCAACTAACAACTAACAACTGGCAACTGGCAACTGGCAACTGGCAACTAATAACTGGCAACTAAATCATGTTCGACGAATTCAACAAGATCATCGAGGCGATTGGACGCTTGCCGGAGCCGGATCGGGCGACGGCGCAGACGGCGTTTGTGACCTGGTGCGTGGCGCAGGTGGTGTATTACCTGGTCGCTGGCGTGGTGGTGTGGGCATTGGGACGGCGCATCGTGCAGGCGGTGTTCGCGGCGTTGCGAGAGGCGAAGCGGTCATCATGATCCTTGACTGGATCTACGAAAACTTCGGCATCCTTGAGTATCTGTTCTGCATCCAGATCGTGGTGCTGCTGGCGGCCGCGTTTTTTTATCAGGTCGCCAAGCTCATCGCCCGGACCGATCGGCGCGACCCGTTGGTCACGTTCTACCGCGTTTTCTGGCGATCGTTTTTCACTGGCGTCACGCCGATGCGCGAGCTGGACCTGATGCAGGTGGAGATGATGGCGCGGCGCGCCGGGATCGCGATGGCGGGGGATTTGGACCGATCGCAGTTGGAACGTCTGGACGCGCCGGACCTGACGGACCTGGGCTCACTGGAATCCGCGTTTACGGCACCGGGCGGATCGGACGGCGCGGGCGATCCGGTCGCCAAGCCGATCGGCCGGACGGGCCCGGAGGACGAGGACATCCTTCGGCCGAAAAAGAACGCCGAATCACGTGAATCTAGATTCGCCCGCAAACAGCGCGAGCAAAAAGCCGCCGACATCGCCGCCGAAGCTGCGGCGCCTGCGGACGAGCCGATCAAGGTCACCCGCGAACGTCCTGAGCGTGCCGAGCGTCCCGCGCGCGGCGTTGACGCCGTCAAGGAAATCCCCCGCGCCGCCACCAGCCGGTTCAACGCCCGCGTCGTCCCGTTTTGCACCGAAGATTCTATCGTCGGCTACCAGGGCGGCGAGGTCGTTTTCAACGTCATCTACGCCCCCGAGGACGGCCACGCCAACGGCGTGATCATCGAACTCATCGCCGAGCGCATCGGCGTCCGCCCGTACCAGATTTCCCTGGTCGGCGGACATTACAAGGTGCGCAAGACGCTACAGGTTGCCGGGCTTGACCAAACCACCCTCGACTCCCGCATCTCCCATCTCTGATTTTGTTATCGGACCCCGCTCCCGCCTGCATACGATCTGGGTGATACGCCAGTGTCGAGCCTTCGTTTCTGCTTCAAGGAGTTGTCATGCGTCTGTCTTTCGTATTGCTGAGCGCCATCGCGCTGGCATGTCCGTCGCTCGCCCAGGTGATCTACGAACCGCCCACCGTGCAGTATGGCACGGAGGATCGAAAGTTTTACTACGGCGGCACCGATCCGCTTACGCTTCGCCGCGGCGCGTTCTATGGGATTCGTTCGCTTCGTCCGATCGATGAAGAGCCGCTGCGCGTCTACACCGACCTGCTCCCCGACGTCAACGCCGCCACTTACGGCTTCACGATCGACGATGCCCGCAACGAAGCCAACGCGCAGATTCCAACGCACTTCCGCATGTCCGATGCCGTGCCCGGCACGCGCGTGGAGAACGGTGCTGTCGTTGTGCCGCAGCGCCCGGTGCAGCAGCGCCCGGTGCAGCAGCGCCCCGTGGTGCAGCGCGCTGTGGTGCAGCAAACCGGCACGATCACGATCCGGCCCTACGTCGCGCCGGTGCGCCCCGCGCTGCGGCCCGTCATCGTCATCCCCAAGCGACTTCTCGACACACCACTTCTGCCGCCCCCGCGTACGTGAAAACGCACCGAATGACGCACCGAAGATGCCGGATCGTCAACTGGACCGGACGGAGGTCTGGGACAGATCCGACTTCATCTGCCGGGCGATCTTCGCGAAGACCGGCTGTAGCGGGCCTTCGATTTCGGCGAGCCGGGCGTGGCAGTCGTAGAGGTGCTGGGTCATGTCGCTGAGGCGCGAGGGCGTAATGTCGAGCAGCACGGGTTCGCCGAGCAGTTGGGGAAGCTGGTCTGTGATCGGCAGGAGGGTATCGAGCCGCGTAGGCGCCAGAACGCTTTTGACGACCTCCGGCGGTGCGACAATTTTCCATCGCACGCCCGCGACGCGGTGGATGGTGATGAGGCAGCCCAGCAGCGTGCTGTCGAGGTAGTGGCAGCGGGTCAGGTCCATGACCGCGCGGGCGTCCGGGCTGCTGTTGAGAACCTGGACGACCATATCCCGCACGACGGCGGATTCGTGCATCGATCCCTTGCCGACAATCTGCACGCAAATGCCCCGCTCGATCGGGGCGACATAGATTTGTGCCGACATGCGATCCTCCTTGTCACGCGGATTATAGCGACACGCCGATCGTTTGGCTTGACCGCCTGAGACAAATGCCATTACTGTCATCGATATGAACAGGAAACTGAACGTCGGTGCGGTTGGAATTGGTGGGATTTGGCACGGGGCGCATGTCGAAGGGTGGGACGCGCTGTCCGACGTGAAGCTGCTGGGCGTGTGCGACATCGTCGAATCCAAGGCTCGCAACTTTGCGGCCAAGCGCGAGATCGAGCACGTTTTTGCGGACTATCGTGAGCTGCTGAAGGTGAAGGAGATTGACGCGATCGACGTGTGTACGTCCAACCGATTTCATTCGGAGATTTCGGTCGCGGCACTGGAGGCGGGCAAGGACGTGTTCTGCGAGAAGCCCGACGCGATCAACCCCGCCGAGGCGCAGCGCATGGCCGATGCGGCAAAGGCAAGCGGCCGGACGTTGATGACGATGCGCAATAACCGCTTCACGCCCGGCAGCGTGTTTCTGAAACGTTACGCGGACGCCGGCAGCTTCGGGGACATCTACACCGGCCGCTGCGGATGGATCCGCCGACGCGGCATTCCCGGCCGCGGCGGGTGGTTCACCACCAAGGCACTCTCGGGAGGCGGGCCGCTCATCGATCTGGGTGTCCACATGATTGACCTGGCGACCTGGCTGATGGGCAACCCCACGCCCGTGGCGGTTGTCGGATCGATCTACAACAAGTTTGCCAGCGCCGAAGAAATCTCCGACTCCGCCCACAGCGCGTTCGGAGAAGCAAAAAAAGGCGGGACGTTCGACGTCGAAGACCTGGCGACCGGATTCATTAAGTTTGAGAACGGCGCGAGCCTCCAGATCGAGTTTTCGTGGGCGAGCAACGTCGAGGAAGAACGGAATTTTGTCGAGCTGCGCGGATCGAAGGGCGGGTGCAACTACGTGAACGGCGACGTAAAGCTTTTCACCGAGATGAACGGAACGCTGTGCGACATTCACCCCCGACTGGCACGGCAAAAGGGGTCGTCGCACATGGCGGCGATCGCTCACTTCGCTGACGTGGTGCTGCGCGGCGCGACGCCGACCATCGTGCCGGCGGACGGCGTACACATGATCAAGATTCTGGATGCGATCTACGAAAGCGCCCGCACCGGTCGCGAAGTGCGGCTTTGAATGGCGATCCGTGGGAACGATGCGAGTCCGCTTGATGATTGAACGGCTGGGCCACGTCGGCGTATGGGCAGGCCTGTACGTGGGGGCGGCGTACGTCTTTTTCTGGCAACTGTCTGCCGCCGGCGCGCCGGGGTCGTGGCCGAATGTCGCGGCGATCGTGTCGGTGATGCTCGCGGCGACCGGCGTGTACGCGATCGACCGCGTCAAGATCGCTGACCGGTTCCTCGATCCTGCCGACTTCACCGCCAACCCTGTCCGCTATGCGTTTTTGTCGCGGCATACGACGGCGGTGCGAGTGGCGGCGGCGCTGCTGATCGGGGTGGCGATGGTCGTGGCGCGGTCGGCGTCGGCGTTGTTGCCGGCGGTGATTGCACTGGCGGCGGTGGGGGTGGTCCTCTACGCCCCCGGCCCGCGCGGACGCCTGCCAAGGCCCAAAGACCTGCTGGTGCTGAAAAACCTGTTCGTCGCCGGAGGCGTGGTGGCGCTGGCGGTGGTCGCCACCGCGATGATCGGCCCGATCAGCCGGGCCCACGGCGAAGCGTTCTGGGAAGTCATCCGGCAACGCCTCGCGCCCATCGGCGATGCGGCGGTCCTGCTGCTGCTGCGTGTCGCGATCGATGCGGTCCTCTGCGATATCGACGACACCGATGCCGACACCGCCTTCGGCACGCAAACCATCCCGGTCAAACTCGGCCGACGTCGCACGCTGACGCTGGCGATCGTGGCGCGGCTTGGGTTGGCGGTGCTGATCCTGGCGATCTCCCGCGCCCCGCTCCCGGTTCGCGGCGCCTGGGCAGGCATCAGCGCAGCCAGCGCGCTGATTCTCATTCTGTTTCACGCTCAACCACTCAAGACACGCGTCGATGTCGGCTTCTTCATCGAAGCCATCCTCGTCAGCCTGATCGCGGCGACGGTGTGACAGCGTGATATGTAGGGTTCGCCATGCGCACCATGCGCGGGGTGGTTCGCACGACGAACCCATCAAGGAGCATAGGCGGAATCACACCTTCGTCAGTTCGGTATCCAGGTGCGTAACCTGGCGCGAGACTTCGCGGTCGTTTAGCATGTCTTCGGTGACGGTTCGGACCGCGTGCAGGACGGTCGTGTGGTCGCGGCCGCCGAAGTAGCCGCCGATTTCTTCGAGGCTGTAGCGCGTGTGCTTGCGGGCCAGGAACATGCAGACCTGACGCGGGAAGGCGATCGACTTGTTTCGCTTCTTGCTCTGAAGATCGCTCAGACGCACACCGTAGTACTTGGTGACGCTGTCGAGGATCTGCTGGATTGTGATGCGACGCGGTTCCGGCGTTTCGGTATCGCCGAGCGCGGCCTTGGCCAGATCGAGATCGATGACGTTCTCATTCAGCAGGCCCATGCCCTGCAACTTGGTGATCGCGCCTTCGAGTTCCCGGGTGTTGTTTTCGATCTTGCCGGCGACGTAGCAGAGCACGTCATCGTTGATCTCGATGCCGCGCAATCGCGCTTTGCGACGCAGGATCGCAACGCGCGTTTCGTAGCAAGGCTTGTCGATGCGTGCGACGAGGCCCCAGTTGAAGCGGGAGATCAGGCGGTCTTCCAGTTCCGGGATTTCGCTCGGCGGGCAGTCGGCGCTGAGGATGATCTGCTTGTGCTGCTGGTAGAGCGTGTTGAACGTATGAAAGAACTCTTCCTGCGACCGATCTCGGCCGCCAAGGAAGTGGATGTCGTCGATCACCAGCACATCGACCTGGCGATAGCGATAGCGAAACTCGTTCATCTGACCCGCTTCGACGGCGGTCATGAACTGGTTGATGAACGAATCGCAGGACAGATACATGATCTGGGCGTCGGGATTTTGTTCAAGCAGTTTCTGGCACGCAGCTTGCAAAAGGTGGGTTTTGCCCAGGCCCACTCCGCCGTGGATGAAGAGGGGGTTGTAGGCTTTGCCGGGCTGTTCGGAGACCGCAACCGACGCCGCGTGGGGCAGACGGTTGCACGGGCCGGTGATGAAGGTGTCGAAGGCGTAGTCCGGGTTGAGGGGGACGGCCTGGTTGTTGTCGGAGAAGACCCCGCCGCGCGGGATGTTGTCGCAATGGAAGATGACCGAGACAAGCCTTCCCGTCGCCGCCTGCGCCGCGGCCGTGAACGGCTGCTGACACTGCATCTGGACGAAATTGAGCTGCGGGAGCGTCTGCGTCTTGATCTGGATCATCGTCCCGTTGCCGAACTCATAGGCAACGAGCAGGTCAAACCACACTCGGTGAAGACTGGGATGCTGGCTGCGCACGATGCGAAGAATCTCAGCCCATGTCTGCGATTCGAGCAACGCATGTTCGGTTGAACGGCGCACGACGCCATCCCGCGGTGCTGACAATGTGGTCGATTGCATTGGCTCACGTTCTTTTCTTCTAACAGCGTTTGTACGATTCGTTTCAGTCGGACGTGCGTTCTGACGCAGACACGTGTTGGCGATCAACTACACCGCCAAACCCCGCAACCGCCTTTACGACCCCTACGCTCGAGATTGTGTTGCGGCGTCAGTTTCATCGTCTGCGATTCGCGGTGACACATCACCGAAAATCTCGAAGCGCGTGTTATATGCGCTGAGGAAATCGCGTCAATGACAAAATCCAAAAGAGGCGTTTTCACTCTGAAAAAACAGGTTGATTCGCGCGCCTGTCGAAATCCCTCGCTCACTCGGCTGTGCGCGGAGGCAGCGACATGCCGAGTGCGTCGAGCACCTGCTTCAAATCGCTCCATACCGCCTCTCGTGTCTGGCGCGTGTACTGACGCAATACGTAGGCAGGATGGTACGTCGGCATCACCTGGATCCCGCGCCAAGACTGCCACTGACCCCGCAATTTGCTCATCGACAATTTGGACTGCAAAAGAAATTGTGTGGCGGGTCGGCCAAGTGTTACGATGGCGCGGGGGCGAACAGTCTCGATCTGCTCAAGAAGGTACGGCGTACACGTCGCGGTTTCGTCCGCAGACGGCTCGCGGTTGTTCGGCGGGCGGCATTTGACGATGCTGCAGATGTAAACCTGCTCACGCTTCAGCCCCATCGCGTTGATCATCTTCTCCAGCAGTTGCCCGGCTTCGTCCACAAATGGGCGTCCGACCTGGTCTTCGATCTCGCCCGGGCCTTCGCCGATGAACATGATCGCGGCGTCGGGATCGCCTTCGCCGAAGACGGTACGAGTCCGCGTTTCGTGTAAACGGCATTTGGTGCAAGGACTTACGCTTTGCTCATCCAGCGTTTTAAGTCGAACGATCTTGTCCGATCGGCTAAGGACCGGCGCGGCGAACGGCTCGGTCGGGAAGACAAACGTGGACGGTGCCGCCGCGAAAATCGTTGGCTTGGCCGTCGGCGGTTTTGCGGGGGCGGCAGGGGCCTGAAACGGCGCAGACGCCTGTTGACGCACTGCGGGCGCGGGAGGGTTTCCCCGTGCCAAAGCCGGCGCAAGAGTAGACGAACGGATCGTGCGCGGCAACAGTTCGATCGCAAGCGATCGGTTGCCCATCGCCCGCTCGGCGCGCAGCGCAAGACGCGCTCTGGCCTTGATGCGTTCACCGATATCTTCGGACACGAGCCTACACTAGCCAGCGCGTCGCGTCTGTCAAACGCATCTGACCGCCATCATTTATCGCCCGACCGCCCGATCGCGCATCTGAAACGATTTCGATCACCGCCTGCGGCACCTGTTTGCGGATAAGTCCGTCCCTACACGCTTCTGCACGATCACGGCCAGGCTTTTTTTAGTTGGGCCGGGCGATGAGAAGCGGCACGAAGCAGTTGAAGTTGGTGTGCGGCATTTCGAGGTTTTATCGGACGGACTCAAGAAAATATTGGCCGGGCGTCGATAGTAGCCATAGGCCGTGGAGTGTGCGGACGGGGCTTTGGGAATGGAGATCGTTATGACTGTCACCGTCGATTCAGAAACGCTTCCGGTCGAGCAACTGGGCCTTTCCACGCTTGGCGACGTGCTCTGTCACCTTCAGACGCAGAATCGCCTCGTCACGCAGGTGCTGATCGATGGCCGCGAGCCGGATTTGCAGCACGTGCCGCAGTTGCGTAAGCGGGCGCTGCTGGGTCATACCGTGTTCATTGAAACCACCGCGCCGCGCGATATCGCGTTGGACGTGCTCGACCAGATCGATCAGCAGATGGACCAGGCCGACATCGCCCGCGTCGCCGTCATCGACCATCTCACCGCCGGCGAGCCGAACAAGGCGCTCCAGAAACTCAGCGGCTGCTTTACGACCTGGCAATCGGCACAGGAGGCGATCGAGAAGATCGCACAGCTCTTGCGCGTCGATCTTAACATGATCCGCGTGGACGACATCACGCTGACCGAGGCGCTACAGGCGTTCGCCGGGCAGTTGCGGTCGATCAAAGAGGCGCTGGACGCCCGGGACTACGTTCTTCTCAACGACACGCTCCAATACGAAGTCGGCCAGACGGTTCGCCAGTGGCGCGACGCGCTCGCGCAGCTTCGCGAAATCGTCGCGTAACGCGGCTTCTGCTACAATCCGGCGTATGTCCGACACCGTCCAGCAGCTTTGTTTCGAAGGTCAGAACCACCTCCTTGCCACCGACTACCTGGCGGCGGAGGAGGTGCTTGTGCGCGCCGAGGGGATTGCGCTGGCGGAGAAGGATTGGGATTCGCTGTCGCGCCTCTATATGCCGCTACAGGAGGTGCGTCGTCAGCGCAGGCAGCGGTGTGGGGAGGGGACGATCAAGCTGGACCTGGTCGCCCATACGGCGGCGGATGTGATCGATGCTGAGGCGATCGCTAAGCAGTACACGCACGGGCAGATCCTCGTCGCCGGGTTCGGCACGATCGAACCGGCGGTGAAATTGCGGGAAATCGCGCACCGGGAGAAGCGTTATCTCGATGTCTTGCTGGGCGCCAGTTACTGGGTGGGCGGGACGGTGGTGGTGGCGATCGTGCCGACCGATCGCGTGGCGCTCCCTGAAGACGGCGAATACTCCATCGACGAACTCACCCGCCGTCTTCCGCCGCACAGTGTAATCGTCCCCCTTGCCGAACTGCCCAGCGGCGAGCGCATGGGGAATACCGAGACGTTTGCACAAACCATGTCGCTTTGGGAACGGCTGCACCTACCCTACCTATCATTGGCCGACGCGACGACCGATCCGGTGGCCCGGATCGAGGCGTATCGTCAGACGATCAAGGTCGATTACGCGTGCGAACTGGCCCACCAGAAGCTGAGCGACACGGCCAGATCGATCCTGCGGACGAAGCAATAGTTCTAGCCTCGAGGGAGGTTTCGATGCCGGTATTTGGGAATCGCGGCGGTAGCCAATTAAAGATGCGGCTGATTATCGCGGCGGTGATCGCGATCGGGGCGGTCGTCGCATATGTCAGCAAGTTTGAGAAAGATCTGCTCACCGGCGAATACCGCGCCGTGGCGATGAAGCCGGATCAGGAGATCCAGATGGGTCTACAGGCAGCGCCCGAGATGGCGCAGCAAATGGGCGGCGTGCTCGACCCGCGAACCGACAAATCCGCAGCCCATGTCGCCGCGGTAGGGCAGAAGCTTGTCCAGTCGTATATGGCGAAGGACAGCGCCTATGCGGCAAGGTTTCAGTTCCATCTCTTGCGCGACGACCGCACGGTAAACGCATTCGCGCTCCCCGGCGGGCCGATCTTCATCACACGCGGGCTGTACCAGCAGTTGGAGAATGAAGATCAGCTTGCCGGCGTGCTCGGGCACGAGATCGGACACGTGCTGTACCGGCACGCGTCGGAGCACATGGCCAAGGGACAACTCGGGCAGCAGTTGGTCGGCGCGGTGACCGTCGGCGCTGGAGATTATACGGCGGGGCAACTGGCGAATGCCGTCAACCAGATGGTCCAGATGAAGTACGGCCGGCAGGATGAGTTGCAGTCGGACAGCTGGGGCCTGGAGAACATGTTCGCCGCCGGGTACAACCCGCGCGAGATGGTCAAGGTTATGGAGATCCTGAAGCGCGCCTCCGGGGGTGCCGGGAGCGGACCGAGCATCTTCGCCAGCCACCCGAACCCGGACCTGCGCATTCAAGAAATTAAGCAATACATCGACAAACGGTGGGGCAAAGGCCAACTTCAGTAGCCGCATCAATCGCTTTAGCGCGTTGGACCAAGAGGCCACTGGATCGATCGCACCTTCGCCGGGAGCGGGGCGAAAGTTGATAGTTGGGAGTTGATCGCTGATAGTGTGGGGTTGAGAATGAGAATAGAGGTGGCCAGGGGTCAGTGGTCAGAAAAGACACGGACGCGCCTTCTCTTTTCTGACCACTGACCCCGCGCCACCGACCCCTTACCCCCACGAGCCCATGCCCGAAAAAGAACTCCGAGCGAAGTACGGCGGCAAGTTGCCCAAGGCGATCAACCGCGCGATCCGCGCAGAGATCCCGGCGGGCAACACCGCACTGGATACGCTGACGAACCTCGCCGGGCCTGCGATGCAGTCCGGTTGGACCACCCCCAACGGCAGCCCGACGCCGGAGGCGGTGGCCTATTTCAAGCACAAACGCGGCGTGGTTGACAAGCTGGAAATGCAGATCCGCAAGAAGTACGGCATCCAAGTCGAAGACATGGAATACAAAGCGTCGCGCACGCTGAAGCCCGGCAAGCCGCACACGCCGAAACGACGCGGGAGCGTGAAGCGAAAGTGAGTGCTGATCGTGGGTTGTGGGTTGTGGGTCGTGGGTTGTAGGTCGTCACGTTCCAGTCTCCCCGACCCCCGACCCCCGACCCCCGACCTCAGACGTACGACGTACGACGTATGACCTCCAACCTACAACGTACGACCCCCGACCCCCGGAATTTTGTATGAACGACTACCGCTGGCTGGTGTACGCGTTGCTATCGGCGCTGGCGGCGTCGATGGTGGGGATCTTTGGGAAGATCGGGATGAAGGACGTGGACTCCACGCTCGCGACGGCGGTGCGGTCGGTGGTGATGACGGTGTTCCTGGCGGCGGTCGTTTTGGCGATGAAGCTGACGCCCAAGCTGCCCACGCTCAGCGGCAAGGCGCTGACGATGATCGTGCTGTCCGGCGTCGCCGGTGCGGTGTCGTGGCTGTTCTACTTTAAGGCGATCCAGGTGGGCACGGTGTCGCAGGTGGCACCGATCGACAAACTCTCCATGCCGCTGGCGGTGATCCTCGCGGTCATCCTGCTGGGTGATCGGCCGAGCGGTTGGAACTGGATGGGGATCGGACTGATCGTGATCGGCGCGTATTTCGCGGCGTGGTCGCCGGGAAAGTGAATGGGGCGCTGGAGCGCCCAGTGCGCGACTTGTCGCGATGCATCTGCTCTGAAGCCACCCCGCACCACCGCAAATGGTTCAAAATTCCGTGACATGCCTGTCAATGCGATCCAGGCATGGGAAGAATGGAACGCGGTACCGCCTGGGATTTTGAGGGGTCTACGAGTTTTTCTGCCATCGGCCGGTCGGGGGGTCGGGTTCAGAGACTTTGCGCGTCGTCTGCCGCTGCACGATCGGGACCAACTGCTTCGGACCCGTCACGAGTCGTTGTTTGGATGATCGCATCGACGATCTGTGCTGTTGCGTCGGCGTTGATCACGGCGGGCTTATACGAGCAGCAGACCGACACCTCGCCGCCTAGCGTCGTCGGCGTGAGGACCAGCGGCATCATCGGGCCGGTGGGGCTGATGCGGTGGTAGCGGCGGACGGGGGTGGGGTGGAGATTGGACCAGGTGGGGGTGAGGTTGACGTTGCTGAGGCCGCCGGAGAGGGGGAGGCGTTTGCGGTAGAAGTTGAGGAGGTTGTGGGGCCTCAAGCGCTTGGCGAGTTGCAGGCCGATCCAGAGGCGGAGTTGAGAGGCCTCGGCGGAGCGGTGGCGGGAGTGACGAAGGCGTACGGCACGGGCGCGGGCGACGGCGCGATCGACCGAGCGCAAATCCGCAGCGGTGAACGGGCTGATCATGAAGCCGAGGAAGAGGGAGAAGACGCGGTCGGACAGGTGCGGCGCGCGGGCGCGAAGATCGACGATGGTGCCCATCGCCAAATCCGGCCGGCGGATGGTGGCGTGGTTCGGGCCTAGATTGGCGCACGCGATGGCGCTGGAGGCGAGTAAGAGATCGCCGACGGTGGCGTGCAGGGCGCGGGCGCGCGATCGCAAGCGGTCGGCGGAGCCGGGAGGCAGCGCGCGGATGATCGTGGCGACGGACTGATCCGATTGCGGGCTCTCGACTCGCCGGACGCGCTTCATCGCGCGCGTGAAGGGGAACTGCTCGATGAGGTTCGACAGGACGGACCAGTCGTGCGTCTCGGGAGAGAACCGGCCGAACGTGCCGAGGGAATCAAGCTGCACGGGCGCGGGACGCAGCGCGGGTAGATCGAGCAATCGGGACAGCCAGGCGCGCATCACGGAACGGATCGCAACGCTATCGGCGACCCAGTGTTGGTAGATGACGCCGACGGTTTGTTCGCCAGCGGCGTTGTGGACGAAGGGTCGAAACGGGAGCGAGACGAGCGGATCGAACGGCCGATTCATCTCCCGAGATAGATGCGCCTCGATATCGTCGGTTTCGACGACTTGAGCGTGGAACGGGTTGGCGCGGTCGATCCAGTAGCGGTTATCGACGCAGACGAACGTGCCGAGACGCAGATCTTGGAGGGCAAGGTTAAAGGCGTCTTCGAGGGTTTGAGTGGAGAAGGAGCGATCGAGCACCATCGCCTGCCCGGCGTTGTAGGGGTGGAGGGTGTCCCAGTGGCGTTGGGTGCGCTGGAAGATGTTGAGGGGGACGGGGTGCATGGGTCAGCAGAGGGATGCACCGCAGAGACGCCAAGGGCGCGGAGATCGCCTCGGCGTCATCGAGCGGGGATTGGAGCTTGGTTGATTCATTTTGCGCGTTGGCGAGACGCCCAGGCCACTTTAGCACGAATTGACGGTGCGCTCTGGGTGTTCTCTGTGCCTCCGAGGTGAAATCTGGCTTCGATTCATGCCGGCGCGCGGTAGATGCCGCGGGGGATGAAGCGGCCGACTTGGCGCATGTAGTTGCCGTAGGTGTCGCCGTGGACGGAGAGCATGTGCTTTTCCTCGCGACGGGCTTCCCATTGAAGGAGGATGATCTGCAAAAGTGCGACGACAAGCATCCATGCGTTCGGTACCGCGAGGAATGAGACGACCGCCAGCAGGCATTGCAGCGCGTAGATCGGGTGGCGAACGAGGGCGTAAGGGCCGGAGATGATGAGCGTGTTTTTTTCGTTCGGGTCAATGCCCATGCGCCAGTCCTTGCCCATCTTGCGCCAGCAGATGAGCGTGAGGTACATGACGACGACCGCGACTCCGAGCGCGGCCCAGTCGAGGTATGGGATATCAAGGGGGTGGATGGTGTGGAACGGTCGGAAGGCGTAGACGAGGGGGATGATCGCCCAGGCGGCGACGTTGGGATACCAGACGACGCGGAGGATTCGGCCGAGCGCTTCGGGGGGGTAGAAGTTTGCGGCGCGGCCGGTGAGACGCTTGGTCTTCAGGACGAGCTTAATCACCCGCGCCCAATAGAAGACGACGATCAATCCGATGCCGAGAGCAGGCCAGACAAGTTCGGGCATGGGCGAGAGAGTAGCGGCGGCGGGGAGAATGTCGAATTTTGAATCACGAACGTCGGATGAGAGGGGGGGGGAAGACACGAGACACGAGAGGGGGAGAGAAGCAGATCGCTGCCGACAGCTTTCTTCTCCATGACTCGTGTCTCGTGTCTCTTGTCTCCTTGCCTATGCCCGACCGAGTCGTCAGTTCCCGCCGGCGATCGGCGCACGCCCGGTGCGGCGGAGTTCGGCGACGTAGTCTTGGCGGATGCGTTCGTACTCGGCTTCTTCGGTGAGGGCACCGTTGTATTCGGTCTGGGCTTCCTTGACCTTGTCGCGGGCGGCGTCGAGGTCGGCTTTGGCTGTGCGGGCGGCGTCGGAGTTGGTGGACTGGGCGACGTAGTTGGAACGCATCGCGCGGACCTTGGCGGCGGCCATCAGCATGCGCTGGCGCGCGTCTTCGACTTCGGGGGCTTGCGCCATGGCGATGATTTCTTCGCGCGTCATGCGGTTGCGCACCTCAAGGGCGGCCATCGCGTGGGGGAAAAGCCAGTCGAAGCTGCCCCGGCCGGTGAGGACGAGGTTGCTGATGACGCGCTGGCTGGCGTTCTGTTTCTTTTCCAGTTCCTTGTAATACGCGTCGGCGCGGAGCGCGTCGAAGATCGGGCGTCGTACGGCGTCGTAGTCGGCCTGGGCGCGGCGCAGGCCGAGCATGGAGTCGCGATAGTCGTCTGTCTTCCACAGTTCGTTGTCGACTGCGGCGGTGGAGTTGCCGGAGGTGGCGCCAAGCGCCTTGGTGAGGTCGGCCTTGGCTTCGTCGAGGGACCGCCTGGCTTCAACGGAACGGGTGCGGTCTGCGGGCATCGGCTGGCCGTTGGGGCCCATGCGAAGGCGGTCGTAACCCCTGCTGTCACGCTGGGGCGGACGCTTGACGTTGCCCTTGCCGTCTTCGGGGGCCTTTACGCCTTTGCCGTCCTCGGCGGGCTTGCCGCCTTTGTCGCCGCCGACCTTCGTGCCGGGCTTGTCTGCGCCGGTCTTCTGCGTGGGTTTATCGCCGTCGACTTTTTCGACGCCTTTGTCTTTGTTCTGCTTGGTCTTCGGTGCGCCGTCTTCATCCGCGGCCAGTGTGGGTGCGGTCAACGCCAGCGACAGTCCGACCGACATTGAAACGGCGAGAGCGAGAAGGGTGTTGGTCTTCGACATGGCCGATACTCCTGCATAATCGTTATCGACCCGGAGCCCATGCGACTTGCAGAGATGAACAGCTTCAAGACGCCGACGTCCGGTCTCGTTCAATTATACAACCTGCGGCGGGGTTAGTTGAAGGGTGGTGCGTCAAAATCGCATCAAATTGTTAGGGGTTTGATCGTCCATTTTGGATTTTGCCCGAAAAATCGGCAGGGATTGTTGAAAAAGACTTCGGTCGCCTCGGCTTCGGAATGTCCGCGACGGCGGAATTCGAGGCAGGTATCGGTCAGGCAGTGCGGGCCGGATTCGCCCCAGTCGGACGCGGAATTGACGCAAAGCTTGTCGGATCCGAAGGTTTCGATGATGTCCACCGCGCGCGTCGGCGTGACCTTGGTGATCGGATAAATCGTCAGTCCGGCCCAGAAGCCGCATTCGCGCGCTTTACGGAGCGTGTGCTCTTCGCAATGGTCGATGAGCACGCGCTCGGGCCTGATGCGCGCGTCGTTTTTCAGGATCGAGCAGATGATGTCCGTGCCCTTGTGTTTGTCTTCCAGATGCGGCGTGTGGATCAGGATCATCTGATCGTGCTTCGCGGCCACGTCCACCTGAAGCTCGAACGTGGTGATCTCGTTCTTCGTGTTCTTGTTCAGACCGATCTCGCCGACGCCAAGCACGCGCGGGTGCGACAGCAATGGCGGGATCAGCGCGATCACATCGCGCGATAGCTCGACGTTCTCGGCTTCCTTGGCATTGATGCAAAGCCAGGAGAAATGTTCGATGCCGTATCGGGCGGCGCGTTTGGGTTCAATGTCGAGCAGGTGCCGGAAGTAATCGTAGAACGACGACGCCGACGACCGGTCATACCCCGCCCAGAACGCCGGCTCACTCACCGCCACCACGCCCGCACGGGCCATGTAAAGGTAATCGTCGGTGGTTCGGCTGACGCAGTGAATGTGTGGATCAATGTATTTCATCTGGAAGCGGATTGTGCCAGAGAATCGCCGGCGTGTGTAGCGGGAAGTCGGATCGAGGACCATCGTGGGTCACATCGTGCGTTCGAGCGCCAGCTTCAGCACTTTTTTCGCGTCGAGATGATCCTCCGCCAATTGTCGCGCGGCCTGGGCGTGGTCCGGGTAGTGGTCGTGGACTTGTTGCAGCATCGCGACGGCTTCGGCGGGGGTGGTGAAGCGGAGCGTGCCGTGAGAATCGGGAAAAATATCGCTCTCGCCGGTCTTCTGGATGACGACGGGTTTGCCGCTGGCGAGGTAGCACGCGGTGCGGTCGCTCAGCCAGCCGGTTTTGAGCCGGACGTAAGCGGGCTTGGCGCAACTGAATTCGCCGCGTGATCGCTGGATGTATCTGCGGTAGTCGAGCGGGTGAGCGATGGCCGGGCTTTTGCCGATGCGCCAGCCCTTGGATTCCAGCAGGTCGACCTCGGGCTGGTACGAAAAGATGTTGAGGCACAGTTCCAGGGGAAGCGGGCTCTGCTGCGGAACGTCGAGATAGGGCTGAAACGCGGCGCGCTTGGAGTTGTCGTACCAGTCGCCGTTGTCGTCGGGCATCCACTCGTTTTTCATGAACCAACCGCTGACGGTGGTCAGCGGCGCGACCGCATCGCACGCGGTGGCGGGCCACTGGTCGAGCGCGACGGGGGGTGGGGTGTAGATCCAGTCGTGGCCGTGGGTGTTGAAGAGGGGTTTATGGGCCGCCTTGGTCCACTCGCCGATCGTGAAATAATGGGTGTGAGGCGCTGTGCTGTACGTTCCCAGATCCAGCGCGACGTGAAACTGGCCTGGGTCGATGTCGATCATCATGGAGCGTCGAAACGACGCGACGATCTTTTCAGGCAGGTTGTAGCGGTGATCGCAGAGCACATCGCACGACTGCGCCGAGGCGAGGGGAACGAGCTGGAGCTGGCGTTCGTTATCAAGCGCGTCGCCGGTAGCGCTGGCGAGCGCGATGGTCTGGTCGAGACCAAACGGATGCAAACGCTCGCGCAGGGTCGTTAGCATCTCGGCGACGCACCGGGGCGTGTCGCCGTCGGCGACGACGTCGAGCCAGACGACTTCGTGTCCGAGCGATCGGAAGCCGAGCGCCCAGTTCAGGAAGACCCACAGGTGTCCGCCGTCCGGGTAGCCGAGAGTGTTGGGGGCCGAGAGGCAAATGCGCATAGTCTCGCTCGGAAGTCGCCCTGCGGATTAATAATAGGCCTCACCGCGTGGGCGGGGGCGTCATATCCGAAAGGATCATCTGCACGCGTTCGGCGCGACCGGGGTCTGCCAGGAGGAGCTGCTCGATGCAGGCCCGAAGCGATTTCAGCCGCGCGTCATTCGCCAGCAATGCCGCGCCCCCGTCAGCGCGCTGAACCCGGTCCAGGTCCGCCGCCAGCGACAGGATACGCCAGCGCATCTCGTTGTAGTACCGATTCAGGGTGTCTTGAGCGTTGAGCATTGTTCCTCACGACCAACCGTTTCGTAGTGGGTCAGTTTGAACGGGTGCCACGTTTGGTACTCCAAGCCGTGGCACCCAGACTGACCGCGCCGGACAGTCTAAACCGAAACGGGACGTGCCGCACGTGGCGCGGCACGTCCCGTGATTGATTCGCGATGCCTGTGGGAGAAAGTGGTACTGCGAGTGTGGCGGTTCACTGCTTGGCGAACTGCTCGTTCGACAGTACCAGCTTTCCCCATGTGCTGGGGCGCATCTGCGTATTGGCTTCCTTCGGGGCGGACCAGAAATAGTCCAGCGCCTGATGGAAATTGCGCACGTGCATGTTGAATGCGAGTTCGGGTTGGTTCGCCGGATCCCAGCCGTTCATGGCTTTGCCGGGGATAAACAACTCGACGATGTAGCGGTCGGGATAGACGCGCGACTGGTGGATGATATCCGGGTGCGGGATGAGGTTTTCGGTCAGCGCGTCGCCTGGCCGGTGCCACTGCGCGACCACGCCGAGCACGCCATCGAGCGGAACGGAGTTGGGCACGTAGTAGAACTGGTGGCAGTAGGCGTTGTAGACCTGCTGGTCGGTGGTGACGGGTCGGGTGCTGATCCACCATTCGGTGCTGTCTCGGGTCCACCAGCGGCCGGTGGCGGGGACGGCTTCGAGGTCGCGGTCGAAGACTTCAAAGCCCAGGTAGAGCCCGCTGTCAGTCCACGCCAGGTAGACGTTGGGCTGCCTGAGCGAGGTTCGGCCGACGCCGATCGTTTCGGTCGTGCGGACGCCTTGCAGCTTGTAGCGTTCAGGCCAATCCGAAAGGTTGCCGTTGATGACAATGGGCTTATCCAGCTTGCCCACGTACGCCGTCGGCTTGTTCGCCATGAACGAATCGCGCCAAAGGCCGACCTGATTGTCGGTGGGGCTGGCGGCGTGAAGCGGGTTGAGCTGCGGCGCGGTCTGCTGGATCGCCTGGACGAGTTTTTCGTACGGTACGTCATCGACGTCGACGACGCCGAAGTTAACGTCCTCGCCATCGGAACTTCGGCCGGAGGCGGGCTCGTCGCTCCACTGGAACCAGTCGGCACCGATGATGTACGGCACGCGCGCCAGACGGCTGGTGAACAGGGCATAACCTTCGGCACGTGCCTGCTGGTCAGCGACCTGCGCCTGGAAGCCGAAGGTGTTGCGGCTGCCCGAGCGGTTGTCCAGGGAATGGAACGCGTATTCGGTGATCATGATGGGCTGGCCGGACTCTTCGTAGATCATCCGGAACATGTCCGGGTCCAGCAGTCCGTCGGCGACGTAAGAGTTCAGCGACTGGGCGTCGGTCCAGGGCTTGCTGGCGCGGACGACTTCGCGCGGGGCGTAGCCGGCAAAGCGGACGCCGAGCACGAGGTGGTTCGGATCGTGCTTGCGGATGAGTTGGGTGGTCATCCGGAAGTAATCGCCGGCGAGTTTTTCGAGCCAGTGGCTGAAGAGCTTGTTGTACGACTCGACCGGATCACGGGGCAGCTTGGCGAGCGCGTCGAAGGCGGTGAAGTCGGCGTAATCGGTTTTCCAGGCGGCATTGAACTCGCCGATGGTCGGCCAAAGCTGCTGGATGGTGGCGATCACCTGTCGGCGGTTCGGGTCCTGCGGCTCGAGGCCGTCGAAATACATGCTCGGGCCCACCGACGCGTCGGACCAGTCCAGTTCGTTGTCCGTGAAATAGCCGACCAGGTTGCGGTTGTCGCGGTACGGGCCGACGAGTTTGCTGATAAGGATGTCGCCGTAGCTTTCCCAGTCGGGGGAGTAAAGCTTGTAGTTGCCGGAGTGGTAGTGCTTCCAGATGTTGAGGTCGCGCGTCATGGGCACGTCGAACTCGTGCAGGATCGGGTGGCTCCAGGCACCCAGACCCTTGAAGCCGGCGGCGTAGACGCGGGCGACGGTCTTCTCGGCCCAGGCTTTCAGGTCGCCGTCATATTGACCGGTCGTGCCGTTATAGTCGCGCGACGCGAAATGTACGCCGTTGGCTTCACGCCCGAGCTGGAAGGGCTGGACCGTGGTGACGGTGTTTAGGAATTCGCGCTGCCCGGTGGGAGAGATGAACCACCAGACCCCGCTGTCGGTCTTCCCGACGCGCCAGAACCCCTCGGCCCCGCGAACCACGACCAGCGGACGGTCCAAATCCGTCACCTTGCTGTCAGGTTCGGCATTCATATTCGATGGTAGGGCGGTGTTCACGGCACCGCCGGGGGTGTGATCGAACGCGCCGCTCACGTAAGGGTGAACCCACACGCCCAGCAGCAACAGACATACGACAACAAAGGCAATGCGGGCCATGATCTGCTCCCACGACCATGCTTCGGTGCATGAATCATCCGACGCGATACGGCGCTTCCAGCGGCGTGGGCTCAACGGCGTTGCGAGCTTGTTATAGGTATCGGATGCCATGGGCGATCCATTCAAGCGAAAATCGGATAATCTCACATCGTTCTAAGTGATTATACGACAGATGTTTGTGCAAGTTTTCACGAGTCCGGCGGTCCCGATTCTTTCTCCCGCTGTCTGGTGGCCTCGGCGAGATGGGGAGGATGGGGTGTCGGGCGATCCGAGGCATAAGCCCAAGCCTTTTCATAACTTATCGGCCACATCGCGGGGTCGGATGCGGTCGAATCAGGGTGTGGGAGCGGTTCTTGTTTCACAGGAATTGACCCGTTCAGGGCATCTTGCCAAGACGTGTGCAGAAATGGCTTGACCGGGAAGAAAACTGAGGGGTGATTCCGGGCGGGGTCGGCGTTACAACTCGTGGATGCTCAACGACGTCCTGACCACCATCGACGGCCGGCGCGACCAGACGCTGGCGCTCCTCAAAGACTTCCTCAGCATCCCCTCCGTCAGTGCCAACCCCGCGAACGCCCCGGATTGCCGCCGCTGTGCGCATTGGGTCGCGGACCAACTGAAGTTCGCGATGCTCGACGTTTCGATCATGGAGACCGGCGGGCACCCGTGCGTGGTCGCGAAAAACAAACACGTGCCGGGACGCCCAACCGTTTTAGTCTACGGACATTATGACGTTCAACCCCCCGAACCGCTTGATCTGTGGACGACCCCCGCGTTTGAGCCGGCGGTTCGTGAAACGCCCGCCGGAACGCAAGCGATCTATGCCCGCGGCGCGGTTGACGATAAGGGACAGGTTCTCTGCCACATCGAAGCGATCACCGCCTGGCAAGCCCACGGCGGCTTGCCGGTGAACCTGACAGTCCTCATCGAAGGCGAAGAGGAAGTCGGATCGGCGCACCTCGAAGAATTCGTCCGCCAGCACCGAACTGCTTTGAAGGCAGACGTTTGCGTAATTTCGGACACGAATCAGTTCGCCCGCGGCTACCCCGCCATCACCACCGGCACGCGAGGGTTGGTCTATCAGGAGATCATCGTCAAAGGCCCGAATCGCGATCTGCACTCCGGTTTGTTCGGCGGGGCGGCGCCGAACCCGGCGAACGTGCTGGTGGCGCTGCTGGCGTCACTGCGCGATGAAAATGGACGCGTGACGGTGCCGGGTTTTTACGATGATGTCGTCGCGATCACGCCTGAAGAGCGCGCGGCGTGGAAGTTGCTGCCGTTCTCCGAGCCCGATTATCGCAAGGATTTGGGCGTGGATGCCACGATCGGCGAGGCGGGCTACACCGCGCAGGAGCAGATGTGGGCCAGGCCGACCTGCGACATCAACGGCATCACCTACGGCTATCAAGGGCCGGGTGCCAAGACCGTGATCGGCGCTCAGGCGAGCGCGAAGGTGAGCTTCCGG
>JBBQQZ010000002.1:0-37909 GCA_038215325.1 Tepidisphaerales bacterium
GGGCACCGTCACACGACCAGGTCCAGAATGTGTACGAACCCGTCGTCGGAGCCTCCACCATGCCCGTCCAGCGCACGCTGAAGTTGTCCACGCCCATCGACGTCGCCGGGGCCGTCTGCCACCACGGGAACGATACCACCGGGTCAACACGCGTCAGTTTCAGGTCCGTGAAATCGGTGTTGTCATAGTACTCGCCGCGAAGACCGTCGCCGGCGAGATGGCGTCTAGACTCGAGCGATTCGAAATGAACGCCCAGGATCGCCTGCTTGGCCAACGTGCGATTCGATCGCGGACCGGTAGAGGAGTCAGAAGTTTTTTGCTGTCGGAGAAAACGCATTTCACATCCTTGATGGGGCTTCGCGATGCTCGACACGGCCGACGATAGGCTGCCGCGGGAGCGTTAAGTCGTCAGAAGTTACGGTCTCGATGGCCACGGCGTCGCCCGGCGCGCCACGGAAAATCCAGACATAGAGCAACGCCAGCGTCGTGATGGCTCCGAAGAACGGATACGACTGGACGACGTTCATTCGGCTATCGGAGAAATTGAAGAATCCGCCGAGATAAGTTCCCAGAAGCAGATACCCGAAGCACACCGCCGGCAACGTCCAGCGGCCGAGCGGCTTGGAGACGCTTGACCAGACGAAGAGTGCGGCGATCAAGGGGAGGAGCACGCTATAGTGGTGCGTCCACGCGACCGGCGACGCGATGGTGCAGGTGAAACAGATCAACAACAGGTCCGCAAGCCCGCCGCGGTTCTTTCTCGGAATGAACAGAGCGCCAGCGATCAGCAAGATCGAGGTGGTGAACGTTGCGACGTGTACGATCGGGTTGTATTCGGGCAGGTAGAAGGTCGAGTAGGACATGTCACCAGTGAAAAGAAAGCGGTTCAGCAGCCCGTTCACCGACTGGTTCATGTGAAACGACTCGCCGTGGCGTGATAGCAGCGAAAGCACCTTCACGTAGTCAAGGTGCTCGTTGAGACCGTATAGCGCGAGCGAGGCCGCCGTGCCGGCCGCCAGGGTAGTGGCGAAGGTTGTGAAGAACGACCATCGTCTGCGCATCGCGGCCCAGATGAGCAACAGCCCGAACTGAGGCTTTACCAGCGTCATCAAGCCGATTACGACGCCCGAGGCCCGCAAATGGCCGCGCATCCACAGCCATACCGCGATGACAAACCCCATCGCCAGCCACGTCTGGATCTGACCGAGCCGGTAGCTGAGCACCAGCGGATAAAACGTCAGCACCAGCAGGCACGGGAGCACGATACGGGCCACCTGCTCCATTCGCGGCGCGTCGGCGAACGATCTGCCGCCAGTCGCGGAAGATACGAGTTCATTGAAGACCAGCGTCATAAAGACGACGGTGATCAGCACCGTGACCGCCGAGATCGCGTTGAGTGTGTTGCGATCACGAACGACGTACATCGGAAGCAGCGACGAGAGGGGATACTGGAACTTCACCCGGTCCCCGATGAAGACCTTCGAGTAGACCGGCATGTCGTGTGGCGCGTTCACGTATTCGAAGGCGGTATTCATCGCCCCCCAAGAATCGTCGTACTGATCCGCCGGCCAAAGCGAGTCGACCGCAAACACCTGCTCGGGGCTATTGCCTAGTTGCGTACGCACGATCGCCATTGCAACGCATGCTGCGACGATTGCCACCACGCACCAGATCAGCGGGCGGATGGGCAGCGAGGGGCGGGATGATGTCTGGACGTCTGACGTCATAATTCCTCGATGTTACGTGGCGTTCGAAGCGTGAATTTCGCAGTGTTTATGAATCGCGGCCGCAAGGTTATTGAACTGGTTGATGTTGTTATAGGCGGCCAGGACCACGAGCAGCCCCGCGAGGCCGAGAACGACGGGCCTCGCTTTCGTTCGGGCGCCCCACGCGAGCAGGAGAATAAACAGGGGCATGTAGTGGATGGAGTAAAGGAAGGCCTCTTCGCCATAGATGGTGTGCAGTCCGATCTGGGCGAGGAGAAGCAAGCCGAGCATGATTCGATATTCGCCGTCACCCTTGGTCAGGACAAGTCCCGCGACCCCTCCGACGAGGAGCAGAACCCAGACACCCACCGCAATCCGACCGACGGTTCCTGCGGAACCGGGCTGCGAGAGTTGCAGAGTTGTGATGAGGTAGTCTTCGCGAACGCCCGCATCCGTGCCGGGATTCGCCGGCAAGGGGATCGACTTCAATTCCGGCGTGATCATGCCGTGGAACAGAGCGCTGGTCAGATTATGACCGGGTCCGCCCCACTCATTTCGGAGCATGACGTGACGCTCCACCGTCGGGTCGAGGAAGAACGGCGTATCCTTGAAGATTGCCTGCTGGACGCCCCATATGGTGACGACGGCATAGAACGCGTAAACGCTGATTCGGAACGCAGTTTTTGGCGGCATCCGCAGGGCGCTCATGAGCAGGCCGCTCATCCAGTTCGTAATCGTCATGGAGAGACTGAACGCGCTGGCGGCGACATAGCACTTCCAATCGATCTTCACGTACCGGCCGGCGGCAACGATCAGCAAGGGAACCAGCAGCGAGATCGAGCCGAACATGTAGGTCTCCGGCACCGCCGACCATACGATCGCCGCGCCGCTTGATGAAAGCAGCAGCACTAGGATGAACGCGTCGGGCATCCTGCTTCCGCTGACGCGCAGTACCAGGTAGACCATCGAGATCCACACCCCCACCGCCGCTGCGACGACCAACTGCACCGATCGCTCTGGCGAAAGGTTAAATCCCTTCTCCAGCACGAACGCAGGCGGGAAACTCGCCATCAGGAACAGCGGATGGACCTTCGTCCGAAAGTGATCCGACTTGCGGTCGGTCATGTTCTCAAAGACGCGCGGCACGTCGGCGTTGAAGTACACTTCCTCGCCGGCGGCGCGATAGTAGAGCCGATCGTCGATTCGGGACTGCGTATACAGCGACCCCACCACGCCGGCGATGATGAGAATAAACGTCAACAGTGAATCGCGCCAAGTGGACAACAGGAATGTTTTCGCCCACGACAGCGTCCGCGGCATTTCAGGTTCGACGAGCGGCATGGTTCGAGAGAACAAGGACATCTACAAGCTCCAATCAAGCGACCGAGGCAAGGATCACGACCATTGCAACGAATGCGGCCACGGCGTAGCTGGCCTTGTCGCGAAGGGCGAATCGAACCGGATCGTCCGGGAGTTCGCCTCGCTGGGCGAGAAACCAAAGCCGCGTCACCCAGTACAACATCGCCGGACACGCGAGCCATAGCAGTTCGGGATGCCGGTACAGTTTTAGGACAGCGTCGCTGTTGATGTAAAGACAAAGCACGAGCACGGCCATATAGCCACTGCCCGGACCTACACTTGTAAATATCTCCAGGTCATCCGTCGTGTAGCCCCGCCCCTTGGCGGTCTTGCCGCTGCCGAGTCGCACCATCCGAAGCTCCGTGAATCGTTTCGCGAAGGCCAGACTGATGAACAGGAACATGCTAAAAGCCAACAGCCAGGGTGTGAGGACGACGCCGATTGCAACGCCGCCGGCGAGAATGCGGTGCGTGTAAAGTCCTGCCAGCACGAAAACGTCGATCAGCAGCTTTCGCTTTAGATACACCGAGTATGTGGTCGAAATCACGACGTATGCCGCGATCATCCCCACAAACGGCAATGAAATCAGGCTGCCGATCAGCAAAGCCAGACACAGCAACGCCGGTGCCATGATGATGCCGGCGATCAGGGGCAAAGCGCCCGAAGCAAATGGTCGCTTTCGCTTGGTCGGATGAAGTCGGTCGGCTTCAAGATCCAGGAGATCGTTCACCACATACACCGACGACGCTGCCGCACAGAACGACGCGAAACTGACGCCAACTGCCATCAGCGCGCCCAGGTTGTCGATCTCGTGCGCCGCGACCAGCGGAACCGCCAGCAGGACGTTCTTCACCCATTGGTGCGGCCGTAGTGCTTTGATCCCGGCGACGAGCTGCCGGGTGCGAACGGTGCTTTCGTAGTCGAAGAGACGTTCAGGAGCGCATACGGCCTTCATGCTCCGCAGAACACCTGGGTTCGGCGCCGCGACGAAAGATTGTCGTGCTGCGGCCCAGAGTGCAACGTCATCGTGACTGTTTCCGACGTAGTCGAACGATCCGGGAGAACTCTCCTGAATCGCTCGGAGCTTCCTGCTGCTGCTAAGATTGGTCACACCGTCGCTGGCCAGAACCTCGTCGAACACGCCCAGGTAATCCGCCACCGACCGGCCGATGCTCGCATCGGCGGCGGTCGCAAGCACGATCCGGCGGCCATCCGCGCGCTCCTGATGAATGTACTCCATCAGCGAAGTGCGGTACGGAAGCGATGCCGCATTCAGCGACACGCGATCCGCAATCTGCCGCTTCATGTAAGCCTTACCCTTCATGAGCCAGAACGGCAATCTGAACAACGACAGCGGCTGCTGCTTCGCCAGTAGCAGTACCGATTCGATGAGCGTATCGGTGGCGACCAGCGATCCGTCCAGATCGACGAACAGCGGCACGCGCTCCACCTTGCTGGCGGGATCGAGCATTTGCACGTCGCGATCGATTGTCGAGCTAGTCATAACGGCTACTCCTTCTTCTGGACCAGATCTCGATGCGGTGTCGCAACGCCCGGAACGTAATGGCTCTGCACCCACCGGTTTGCCAGCGGTGCGGCACAAATCCCGACCACCAGGTAATAGGGAATGGCTCCGTAGGGCGTTTCGAAGAAATTGCCAAACAATCCCATCGACGTACAGATCACAACAAACACGATGCCAAACGCCTGGCCCGTCTGGCGGTACACCCGCCAGAGGGTGTACAAAATCAGCCCCTGCATCAGCCAGAAGACAACCACGCCTACCCAACCGTGATAACCGAGCGCGTAGAAGAAAATGTTGTGCGGCGTTCGAATGCCCCCGGTGCCGTAGGCACCCAGATCTGAGATCGGGTACGCATAGCCCATGCCCAGAAAGTAAGCGGCGTCGGAGTCATTTTCGTTGATTTGCTTCCAGATCTGGTCCCACCAATACGTTCGCCAGTCGACCGTACCCTTGAAGGTGGAGAAGTCGGATCCGGTCATGTCCGACGCGGCGTCAGGGTCGATCGGCGCGATCACGCGTGCGACGATGCCACGGACGGAAATCTCGCCGTCACGGCCCTGCGGCCCGTCCATTTTCAGATCGAACGCGTACGCCGTCGCGAGAAGCAGCGTGCCAGCGATGAGCGCGATAATCATGAGCCGTCGTTGCACACCCAGCGCGAACAGGATGGCGCACCCTGCAATGCCGCCGAGCCACTCGGCGCGCATCTGGATACCGAAGAAAACGAAGGTCGCGGCCAGAAGATGTGGCCACATCTTCTGTGCAAGGCCCAACGACAGCAGACCGAGCATGACGATGCCCCCGGAACCCGGCTGGCCGAATAGCTGAATCCAGGGCGCACCCGGGACGGTGATCCAAGACATTCGATTTAGGAACAGGACGTACAACGTGCCATAGATAGCAGTGATCCAGGCAAGCTTCTTGACCAGCGACACGAGCAGATCCGGATACTGCATGCCAAGCCAGAGACCAAACGGCAGGTACACCACGTAGTAGTGAAACCCGGCCATCCTAAGGATGTCGATCAAGTCGTATCCGAGCCAGATTGCCCAGGAGATCGCAAACCCGCCGTGAAGCAAATAGATGGTAGCGCCCCAACGCAGTTCCTTGAACGCGAAGTCCCGGCTTCGGTTCACAAAGAACCAGTCGAGCGCGCGGCTACGGAAGAGTATCAAGCAGCCCAGTGCGATCTCGCTGATGAAGATGTTCGCAGGTGCGAAGCCGATGTAGGCGAAGGATCGGGTAAGGACGAGGTAGCCGAGGATCACAAACTCGACCCACCCGCGCGTGCTGAAGCGGAACGCGCGCGACTGACGCGACAGAGGTAGCGCCGCGTTTCGATCGGCGGCGTACGCCGGACTGGATCGGATGCTCATGATCTGATCAGTGACCGCGTGCATGCAGTACCTCCTCATACCATTGCGACATCCGTTCGGCCCGTCGGTCCCATGTGTGCTCGCGTGCGGCCTTGAGCGATGCGACGCCCAGGCGGTGCCTCATCTCCGGCTCAGAGGCAAGGCGGTCGATGGCGGAGGCGAATTGTTCGACCGTATCTTCGGGGTCGTCGACCGGAATTTTGAAGCCGAATTCGTTCGTCACGAGGTAGCCGATGCCGTGGTGATCCAGCGTGACGATCGGCAGGCCGCGTGCCATCGCCTCAAGGACAACGGAGCCGGTGGCGTCGCGCAAGCTCGTGAATAGAAACGCCGCCGCCTCGTCAAAGAGTTGGAACATCCGCTGCCAGGGCACTTTGCCAAGGAAGTCCACACGATCCGCGACACCGATCGAACGCGCCAGCTCTTCGCACGCCGCCCTGTCAGGCCCGTCACCGGCAACGACGAGCCGCACGTCCTTGTTTTTCGCCCGGCCCAGCGCCTGGATGGCCAGTCGCAGGCCCTTGCGCCGTTCGCAACGACCGGCCCACAGAAGTGTGATCGGTCCTTGCTTCGGCGCGGCGGGGGCATCCAGCAGTCGTGACGAAGGCGTGCCGTTGTCGAAGAACATCTCCATCCGACGCGAAACGCCAACACGGTTGATCAGTTCGGCCGTCTCATGGTTGGTGGCCATGATCAGATCGGCGCTCCTGAGGCAGCGAAGGATGGACGGGTTCCACTTTGACAGCCAGACGACGAGTTTCCGGGCGCGCTCGATCGCCGCGCTCTTCCCGGCATATTCCATGAAACGCCGGGGCCAGGTCTGTCCGCCACCGACGGGTCCCCAGACGAACGGCAGCCCCGTCTTCCACAAAAGCGGCGGATGATTGAACGCTGCCCAACTGACGTGATGGACCAGGTCGATCTTCATTTCACTGGCGAGTTCCTGCACCCGCTTGGTGGCACGTCGCTGCCACATGCGGTAGTGCAGGCGGATCCCCTGCTCGCCGCGAAGCGGCTTCCATGGATCGAACTGGCCGTCCAGATTCACGTAGTGAAAGATGGGTCGGCACGAGGCCATCCCATTCACTTCCTGATCGATATCGGTCTGAAACTGGGGATGGGTCACCACATGCACTTCGTGGAACTGCGCAAGGTGCTTCGCCCAGTTCCAGGTAAGTCCCGGTTCTGATCCGAAGTAAGGAGAGCAAGCATGTCCGACCAACGCGATGCGCATTCCATTCCTCATTTTCTGATGACACCCACAGCCGCCGTCTCGTCCGCCAGCACCTCGTCGACGGGCTGGCTTCGGAGAACACCCCGGTAGAGATCGATGAAACGTCGCGCCACGGATCGTGCCGTAAAATTCTGCTCCGCAAACGCCCTTGCCCGCTGCGACCAATCGGCAAGTCGATGAGGCGATTCAAGCGCGCTGGTGATCGCCAGCGCCGCCAGGTCAGGATCGGCTGGGAACGTGACGCCCAAATCATGCTGCTTGAACTGCTTTCCGATGTTCAGTCGCTCGGCAACGGCGACCGGAAGCCCGATGAACATCGCCTCGGCGATCGACAACGGGAATCCTTCCCAGCGCGACGTTTGAAGGTACATCGACGCTTCCGCGAGCAGGCGGATTTTTTCATCGCCGTAGATGGGTTCGTGGACATGGACATTGGTGAGGTTCTGGCCGCGCAGCCTTGCGAACCACTCGTTCGTGCGGACATCAGGCGTGCCGTACAGATCAAACTGCACGGCCGGCAGGCGGCGGGCAATGTCCCACAGCAGGTCGAGCCCCTTGTGCAGCACATCGAAGCGACCAAGAAATGCCACGCGCGGCGGCGACCCGGCTCGATGCCGCCATTGGTGTGCATCAAGTTTGGAATGGGCGACCGGGTTCGGAATCCATTCGATCGGCCGGTCGTACTCGCCAATGTACGCGCGGACGTCGGCCTCCTCGCCCGGGACGACCACCGAGATCGCCTCCGCCGCAGCGAATCGCGGGCGCTCCACGATCAGCGAGTACACCCACTTTCTTGCCCGGTTTCGTTGAAGCACGTCCTTCGACAGGCCCCCATGCGGCGTGATGACGTACGGAATCCGGGCGCGGGCCAGACGCCGCCCGAGCGTGGCGTGCCTGGGCACGAAAACGGAGTGCATATGCACCAGGTCATACGAGTTGATGATGCAATCGACCGCCGCGCTGTCATAGGCGAGCCGGCCGGACTGAACGTGCTCAAGGGTCAGTCCGCTTTCGTTCGCGAGTGCGATCGCCTGATCGTCGGGCGCGGCGTCGAGCAAAAGCGTTACCTTTTCGCAAAGTCGTGCCTGCTCGGTGGCGGTCAGCCAGACCATACCGCTGACGCCGTCAACGGCGCGCGGAGAATGGACAGCGCCTACATGGAGGATTCTCATACCGCCCTCCTTATCGCAACGGCATTGGCGACCAGCCGCGCACCGACCGCGATGCCGCCACCCCAGGCCACGCCGGTGATGCCCCAGACCGCGACCATTGGCAATCCGATCGCCAACGATCCGACCGTATGGGCAAGATGGCCGAAGAACACGTCGCGAGTGCGTTGCAGACCGGTGAGAAACGCGGTGGTCATGTTCGCGACGTAGAGCACAACGTAGCTCAGCACCATGATCTGCATCGTTGCGCCATAGGTGGCGTACACGTCTGTGTTGTCGCCTGAGTACACGGTTCGCAGAACCATGACGGGAATGACCAGAAGGATCGCAAAGAAGGGCAACAGCATTGCAGCACCGACCGCGGCGTACGTGAGGAATGCGCGGAGGGCCTGTCCCGTGTGCGATTTGTTCGCGTGCGCGACCGCCGGAACGATAAGGTTCGACACCGCCGACATGACCGGATGGCTGATCTTGAGCAGGCTTAGCAGCGCCAGATTGATCGCCCCTGCCTCCAGGCCGTGAAAGTAGACCAGAACCCACGCGAACGCCGGAATGCAGATTAGCCCGGTCAGATTTCCCGCCAAGAGCCATCGGCCCATGACCCAGAACTCGACCGCATGTGACCAGACCTGCCTGACGCTCAGGATGCGCCAACCAACTTGCAGAACCTGCACCACCATCGCAACC
This sequence comes from Tepidisphaerales bacterium, assembly GCA_038215325.1. Taxonomy (GTDB): domain Bacteria; phylum Planctomycetota; class Phycisphaerae; order Tepidisphaerales; family Tepidisphaeraceae; genus BPJO01. The sequence goes on from JBBQQZ010000002.1 coordinate 9,057, forward strand.
GCCGACGTTGCGGCCATGACCATGAACAAACGTTCGAGTGTCAAGGCACCGTAATAACACAGCACACCGGTTGCGATTGCCTGTCCCAGATAGCTCAGCGAATCGCCTAGGACAGCAGTCCGGATCCGCAGCCGCGACATGAGACCACGCCTTGCCACTTCCTGCATTTGCCACAGCATCGCCGCCACCGATGCCCAGATAATTGGGCTTGCCTCACCAACTGCGATGCCGGCAGCGCACCCAATGACGATCAGCAGGATGCCGGACATTAACGTCAGCACCAGCGACGCGAATGTAAGGCGAGCGGTCGTGGCGCCATCGGTCGATGCGCCTCTGACCGACAGCGGATACGTTAGAAGCGGCGCGTGGACGCTGTTTAGGAAGAACGTGACGTCGAGCAGGATTCCGAACAGCCCGGAGTCGGTCGGCGTGAGCGAGCGGATCACAAGCACCGTGGTGACGAAGTTGCCGACGCTGACTGCCGCCTGGTCTGCGAGCGACCAGGCGGCCGGTCCTTGAAATGCAGTGAGGATCCGACGCGTGACGCCACGCGACGGTTCCATGGGATTGGTGAGAATGGCACTTGCAGACGTCATGAATACGGACCGATCTCGCTGCTGGCACTCCCAATCCCGAACAGCTTCAGATACTTTTCGACAGCCTTTTCTGCGGTGAATTCGCTGGCGCGAACGAGACTCAGGCCGCGAGCGTGTGGCTCATCGAGTGCAACCGCAAGCGCTGCTGCAAGCGCGTCGGCGTCGCCAACCGGGACCAGCGATCCGTAGCGTCCGCCGTCCAGGATTTCGTGCGGGCCGCTGGGACAATCGGTGGACACGACCGCCGCGCCGCACGCCATCGCTTCGATCATCACGGTCGGCAAACCCTCCCAGGCCGACGACATTACGAAAACGCTTGCGCGCGACATGTACGCGTACGGGTTCTTGACGAAGCCATGCAGTTCGACGTGCTGCGTCAGTGACAGGCTGTCGACCAGCCGTTGAAGACTGTGGCGGTCCTCGCCTTCACCTAGAATCATCAGCCGGGCTTGCCGGCTCGCGACGAGCTTGGCGAATGCTCGCACAAGCGTCGGATAATCCTTTTGTTTCGTCAGCCGTCCGACCGCAAGAAGCAGCGGCACATTCGCATCATTCAGCCAGGGATGGGCGACCGGTTCGTCAGCCAACTGTTCGATCCGCTCCGTTTGGACCGGGTTGTAGACAACTTTTGCCTGTCCGTGAGCCAACCGCACAGTCGCGGCGAGGTCGTCGGCGACCCCGCTGGAGACGCACGTCAGAACGTCCGCCATTGGGTAGCAAACCCGCATCATCCGCCGCCTCATCCACCCCTTGAACCCGCGCAGCGACGCCAGGTCGGCCGAGAGGTTATTCTGCACGTTGACGACGACCCGCGTGTTCACGCCCGCGATACGACGGGCGATCGCGGCAAGGTTGATGTTGTCGAGCGCGGAAATCACCGCCAACGGCCGCTCGCGTTTGAGATACCGGACCAGCGCACGGGTCTTTGCGACCGCGCCCACCGCGCCGAGCCCCAAAACCCGAACCTCTGGATCCAGGTCGGCCAGGTACGGGCCTTCGACCACGCCCAGCACCATATCCACTGCAACACCGCGACGTACGAACCCGCCTGCGAGGTTGACCATCGCGCGCTCGGCACCGCCCCCGGCGAGCGCAGGCAGAAAAATTGCGATTCGCTGTCTGGGCGTGGACAACCGTTGGCACTCGATCCCGTGTGCCGGCGTAGTGAGGTTGGAAACGAACAACGACATTTCTTGGGCACTATTCAACGTGGCAAGCCGATATCCAAACGGCCGGCAAGATTCCCTTCCGACCATGGATATCGGACCTACCCATACAACACATGCGAAGGCGGCGGCTTCAACGAAGCGGAGTCGATCCGGTGTACACCGAGTTTCTGCATTCCGATGAGTGTCAGGTACGCAGGATTAAGCAGCAGGTATCGACGCCAGAGTCGCTTGGGTTCGTGGAGCAGACGGAACAGCCACTCCAGACCGTACCGCTGCATTGCCGACGGTGCCTGAGCGAGGAGGCCGCTGTGGAAGTTGAACGCCGCGCCGACCGCGATTACCGGCATTGACACGAGATTGCGAACCTCGAACGTGAACACTTCCTGACGGGGGCAACCGAGCCCGACAAACATGATCTGGGCACCGCTGGAACGCACCTCGGCGACGAGGTTCTCCCATTCGACGTCGTCGAGCTGGCGGAACTTGGAGGCGCGCGTCCCGACAATTTTGAGCTTGGGAAACTGCCGGAGCAGATTCGCCGACAACACTTCCAGCAGCGACGCCTTGGCGCCGAACAGGAAGATGGGCAAACCCTGCGCCTCGGCGGCGCGGCACACTTCGAGCATGAGGTTCGGCCCGTAAACGCGTTCGGGAAGTTGGACTCCGTGCAGCCACCGCAACGCCCATCGCACAGGCTGGCCGTCGGGGCAGATCAGATTGAACGCGTTCAGCCGATAGCGATGTGCCTTGTCCATCACGCCGGTCATCACGCCGTGGACCGCCAGAGCGGAAACCGCAAACGGGCGGCGATCATGCGCGGCGTCTACGATCTTCGAGACCGCGGCGTCGTAGTCGACGGCGTCCACCTGCACGCCCAGCACCGTGTGTTTGCCTTTATAAATCATGCGTGCACCGGCTCTTGCCAACGTTCAATGTTGCACTCGTAGATTTCGCGCAGGATTTGGGGAACGTTGTATTCCAGATCCCACTCGGGGTAGTCGGCCTTGAACCGCGCCAGATCGCTGATCCACCAGATGTGGTCGCCGGTGCGATTCTGTTCCGTGTAGGTCCACTGCATCTCGCGACCGGTGATTTCTTCGCAGTGTGAGATGGCTTCCAGCATCGAGCAGTTGCTATGCCGTCCGCCACCGATGTTGTAAACGGCGGCGGGCCGTGGGTTCCGGAAGAACGCGTCGAAGGCTCGGATGAGGTCGTGGCTGTGAATGTTGTCACGAACCTGCTTGCCGCCGTAACCGAAAACGGTGTAAGGCGTGTCGCTGACGGCGCACTTCATCAGGTACGCTAGAAAGCCGTGCAGTTGAGTGCCCGAATGATTCGGTCCGGTCAGACATCCGCCACGGAAGCAGGCGGTCTTCATTCCAAAGTAACGCCCGTACTCCTGCACGATCACATCTGCCGACACCTTGGATGCGCCAAACAGGCTGTGCAACGACTGGTCAATCGGGAAGTCCTCACTGATCCCGCCGGTGTAGCGGTGAGATGAGGCGATCTCCCATCGCTTATCGAGTTCGACCAGCGGCAGGCGGTTCGGTGCGTCGCCGTACACCTTATTCGTGGAGGTGAAGATGAAGACCGCTTCGGGCGCGTGGGTGCGAACAGCCTCCAGCAGGTTGAGGGTGCCCACAGCGTTGACCGAGAAATCGGTTCGCGGGTCTCGCGCCGCCCAGTCGTGCGACGGTTGCGCCGCGGTGTGGACGACAAGCTTCACCTCGCTGCCATAACGGGCAAAGACCTGATCGATCCCATCGCTGTCGCGAATGTCGATGTTCAGATGCGTATAACGCGCACCCAGGTCTGCCTTCAGCCGCTCGCGATTCCAGCGCGTCGACGCCTCATCGCCGAAGAACTCGCGGCGCATGTCGTTGTCGATTCCGACAACTTCAAGGCCCGCATCGGAAAAGTATCGGGTGGCCTCGGATCCGATTAGTCCTGCCGAGCCAGTGATGATTGCTAAACTCACGTTGCTGCTGCCTTCCTATCCACTAACTGGATATATGGTCGCCCATGAGGGCGGTTGATACTTATGTTCTCGCGTTACGCCGGACTACCGACTTGGCGCAGGCCGCCTTCAGGCATCTGAGACATCACAATGCTCCCCAGCGTGCCAAAACGGTTTGGAACCGTTCGGAATCTCGTTAATGCAACCGTCGCTAAACAGTTCGAACGAACATGGATCGGCGCGGTCGCAGAGTCCGACTCGGCGCGAGGATTCGCCGCAGGCGGCAACCTCATCGCCGATTCAGGCTACCGACATGATTGCATTCGTCCCGCGTATCCCTTCGATTTACGGGCGAACGCTGCAATTCACAGATCGCGTACGATCACGATCCGGCCACTCTACGACCACTCCAGACATGTGAACTCCGGCGTTGCCAGCTTTCACATTGCATTCACTTTCAAACGACCGCAGGCAGCAGCGGTGTCGCTGTCGACTTCACTCGTGATTCAACGGGCACCGCTGAGACGCTCGATGCATATGCGTAGTAGCCCCCGTACTCTGTGAAACTTCGCTGGGACGAACGCGTCACGTCATTTACGATCAACCCGATCAGCCGTGCGCCGACTCCCATGAGGTCTTCGGCGGCACGCAGTGCGAGGCGACGGGACGATTTGCGAGCACGAACAACCAGCATTGTCACGTCGCACATCGTGGCCAGTACACGGGAATCGGAGACGGCACACACCGGCGAGGAGTCCACCAGCACGTACTGGTAACGCTGCTTGAGCTCACCCAGCACTGCCTTAAACTCGGCACTGGCGACCGCTTCGCTGGCTCGAGATATCGGCCAGTCACACACCAGCACGTCGAGATTCTCGACGTCGGTGTGGCGTATAACGTTGTCTAATTTCACCTCGCCTGCCATGAACTGGTTGATGCTGCCCTCGCCCGGATAGACTTTGGTCAGCGTCGGCCGACGGAAATCGGCTTCGACCAGGACCGTACGATGGCCGGCCTGCGCGAGTGATATTGCGAGATTTGACGCGGCGGTCGATTTGCCCTCTCCCGGAGCGGGGGACGTGATCAAGACCGTTTTCGATGTGGAACCCAGCACACCGAAACACAGCGCCGTGCGAACCGAACGGTACGCCTCCGCCGCAAGCGACATCGGCAGGACATGGCTTGTCACAAATGCCGAAGTGTTCTGTTGTTTCGGGATACGCGGCACGACGCCGAGAATCGGCAGACCGAGGGTGGACACCACTTCATCGGCGGTACGAAGGCGCTGGTCGGTGCGATCGCGTACCAACGCCAGACCCATGCTGGCGATGACGCCTACGATTCCGGCGATCCCCATCGTTCGGGTCGGGCTCGGGTCGCTCGGACGCATGGCGGGTGCGGCCGCTTCCATCACCGATACGTCCAGCCCGCCGGCGTGCTCGGCGACGCTCAGGTCACGAAGCCGCGAGTCGAGTTGTTCAATCACTCGTTCAGTCTGCTTCAATTCGCCTTCCATGCGAACCTTGTCCGCGCTGCGAAGGCTCAGCGTCTCCTTACGCTGTGTTTCCCAGACTTGACGCAGCCCGTGTTCCTTTTCCCTCGCACGCTCCAGCGCCTGCTCGCCGGCGTCGGCCAGCTTGTCCCGCAACGCTGCGATGAAGGCGGTCTCGGCCTGAACGTTCGGGTGGTCGGAAGACATTCCGCTTCTCTTGAGCGTGAGCGACAGTCGAAGCTGAGCGTTGCTCATTTCCTTCATGAGCGTTTCGGTATCGCGGCTCATCACCAGGCCCAGCGGTACCCTGGTTAGCCCGTCCTTGGCGCCGGAAGCCCACGTGCTGAGCGCATTTGCCGTGACACGGGCGTCGATCGTCGCGAGTTCGGCAGTCGTCAAAGCGGTGGAGAGCGTGATCAGTTTCTGAGTGACGATGTCGGCACTGGCCTCGGCAAGCGCGACGTTCTCGTTCTCACGGTCGAAGCTCGCGATCGCATCAAGGCGCTTCCTGCGCTCGACTTCACGCTTCGCCCGTTCGACAGTGAGGATCTTCGCAACCCCCGATACGGCGGCCTGCGCGCCTGCGGTGTAACGGGAGATATATGCGTCGACCACGGCGTTGGCGATCGTCGCCGCTTCGTCAGGATTCGTGCTTTTGTAAGTGACCGTGACGATTTCATCCATCCTGCCGACGTCCGTCGTCAGTTGGCCGCGAAGCGTTTCGATCGCGGCGGCACCTTTCAGTCCCTGTAGGTGGCCATCGCCCTGGATCGTCAGCAGTGCGTCAGCAAGGACGGGTGCTGAGCGGATGCGCTCGCATTGGGCGTGAAGGTAGCTGTCTGCCCGGCTGACCGCCGCCTGCGAATCGCTCAGCAACCTGGGTGTGGCACGTTCGATGATCAGTCGCGCACTTGAGGAATAGCGTTTGGGAGTGCAGTAGAGATATGCTGCTCCGGCGACAAGGCAGAAGACGATGACGGACACGATAAGCCATCGCTGATGCGAGATCACGTCCAGGAGTCCGTCGCCACGGTCGCCACCGTCGCGGACGGACGCCATGCCCGCATCGCGATGCAGAGACGTCATGCCGACGTGCTCGTTGTGCTTCACCAATTCTCGCTGCTCGTATGAGTGCATAAAACTACCTGCATCAAATCTTGCCAGACGCCCCTAGACGTGAATTTGCCAAACGAGGTCGTCGATTCTGGACGAGGCTCAAAGAGGTCTTCACGCATCACCATCGACGGCCGCTCCAGTCATGGGACGACGGTCCAAGGCTTTAGGACGTCACATGTTTTGAGCTCAAATCACAACTGTCCACATCCTCAATCGATCTAGTTCAGGCGCGGATGTTACGAAATCGCGTGGCGAAATGTCTAGGGTTATTTACTTATCCTAATCGGCGACGGAAGAACCGTCACAGATTAACATTTGCACTGTTTTTACGGCCGCTTTGAGCAGGTGGAGTGGTCGGTGAAGCGTCGACGCAAACGTGGGGTGGTTGTCGCCTGATCCCCCTCACGCAGCGATGATAATGCGCTGAATCCAGCGGTCCGAAAGAGGTGGTGCGGGCGTGCGGCGTAGGGCGTGACCTGACAAGTTGGTGGGCGCGTTACAATCGGTACAGATTCACATTCGGAGTACCGCAGTATTACGAATTCACCGAGAATTTGTCTCGGCCGGGCGTGCAGAGCGCGAAGGGAACTTCGCCGTGTTCCGCAGACGGCGCAGCCGTCGTCCTCCCGCCATCTAGCCTAGATGGCCCAGGTTGCCAAACGAGGGCCGCGCAGTCGTGATAACCGTCATTCCCAGTAAGCATGCTCAGCGGCGGCGTGAGCGGAACCAGGCTCGGTCGTTCGACCCACTGGTGTCCGCGTTCGCCTCCGCACGATGCGTGTACTTCTTGCCGCCCCAGTTACTTGCCGGTGATTCCGGGCTCTTCGGCGACGTTGGTTTGGATGCAGCCATCGTCGGAACCGGTGGCATCACAGGAGCCGTCGGCGTCGGAACAGCAGGAAGAGTCGGCGTCGTCGCCTCGGGCTCAAGCGTAAACATCGCACGCGCGATAGAGACGTAGCCCGTCGCATCCAGCGCCATCAAGACTGGCCGGTACGTCGCCGGCTGAGCGTAGGTGTGCTGCGTGGTGCTTCGGGTGCCGGATGTTTCGTCACCGAATAATCGAACTGCGTCCATCTGTGTATTGCTGATGCTGTGCGCCGTCATGGTCACGGACGTGCCGGAGAGAACGACCGTGATCTCAAGATTGGCGACCGTGGACGTCGTCGTCGAATTGGCGATCAAGCCGGCCCAGCCTGTTCCGGAACTCACGCCGATGTTCCCGGTCGCCTGAAAAGTTCCGCTCGCACCGTTGGTGATGTCGTCCAGATTCTGAAAGCGATTTCGCGCGATGGTGACGCCGTTGAGCGCACCCGAAACTTCGTTGAGGAGTCCAACACCAAACTTGGAAGCCACCTGCGAACTGATGAGGTTGTCCGAGATCACGGTACCAGCCATCGTGTTCGATCCACCTGCCACACGGATCCCAAAAAATTCAAAACCGTTGGGCACCGACGCGCCGGTCACGACGATCACGTTGCCGATCACCGTGAACGGTGCTCCGCCGGTGGGCAGCAGTTCGATGCCGACAAAGCGGGTCTGGCCATCTTCCTTGAAGTGCCCGGCCTCGCGGATGATGGTGTTCTTGCGGATGGTCGAACCGGGCATCTGCGAAGCGAAGTTGGTGGAGAAGCCGTAGTCCGTAACGTTGTCGAAGATGTTTCCTTCGATGAGCGAGTTCTCCGCAGTCCCGGACGGGTATTTCGAGACGCCAATCCAGCCTTCGCGGACAATGTTGTTACGAATGACCGCGCGAGGCGAATCGCCGAGCACGATGCCGGTCCCGAAACCTTCGACGTAGTTCGCTTCGATCACCGTCCCTGTCCCGCCGACTTCAATTCCGTAGGGTGTCTTGCTGGCATCGTAGCTGACGATGGTGTTGTTGCGGACGACCGACCCCGTGCCGTCGGTCACGATCGACAATCCGTAGACGAACCCGTCTTCGCTGGTCGCGGTGAAGCCTTTGAAGTCATTGTATTCGACGAGAACCCCCGTCGAGCCCGAACCCTGCACCTCGATCGCCATGCGGCCGATTTTCGTGCCGGTGTTGTAGCTGATGACATTGCCGTGCTGGTTCTCGAACAGGTGAATCGCTTCATTGACAGAATGAAAGTGGTTGCCTTTGATCGTGAGGTTGTAATTGCCCCAGCCGACGATGGAGGTGTCGGCGTCAGGGGAGTTCGTGAAGGTATTGCCCTCGATCAGCGAATCGTGAACGGCCGAGGGCATGAAAATGGCGTAGTAGGATCCAGCGCCGTTGCCCCAGGTCTGGCCCGTGAACGTGTTGTTTCGGACCGTGATGTTCTGTCCGGCGTTGCCGATCTCAAGTCCAGCACCTTTGAACGTCAAACCGTCGACCACCACGTTCCGCACGCCGGTCTTGGCAAGGAAGTGGTCGTTCGCGCCTGTGCGATTCAAGACGCTGCCGTTCGCACCAAGAAACGTGCGTCCCTCCGTGAACAAAAGTGTCTTCGAGACGTTATACGCACCCGCACTGAAGCGGACGGTGTCGCCCGCCTTCGACGCGTTGATCGCCGCCTGGATGGCGGAATAGTCGTCGCTGCTGTCGTTAACGATCGCGCCATAGTCGGCGACGTTTACAACGCTAAGCATTTGTCGACGCTCTAGCGTCTCCGGCTGAAACTGATGTTTCGGTCCTGTCTTCATGGTGCTTGCTTCAAGTGTCCGCCAACTTTCATCGGCCAGTTATGAGCTACGATCCCCCGGGCCAAGAGATAAAAATTTCTCCTAGCTTCCCCAAAATTCCCTTCTACCCAGAACGAGCGGGTGCGAAGGCTTTTCAGGGCATCTGCCAGAAATCATCGGCTTTATGCGTCGTTGCTGAGTACGTCCGAATAATTTGAACACGTCCGGTAAACGGCGCACGTTAGCCATCTTCTCTCGAACTTCATCCCTAGAAACTGCCCAAATTACGGAATGGGTTCCACGAGCCGAACGCTCCCCAGATCAGCGATTTTGGGTTAATGTGCGGATTCACGCGCGCCAGCAGGTGCGATGGCAATGCGAGACTGGTTTCCGTCACGCGAAACCAAGGGATGTCGCGCGACTGCTTTGGTGTGATTCCCGGTCAATTCCAGCCAGGTTCGACGAAGGTCGATGATCAGCCGCGCGTACATATGGGACCGAAAAGTCGACTTGCCGTCACCTTGCGGGCAGACGTGCTGCTCGCCGGCGGGCGTGGAGCAAGGCCTACTCCGCATTGAAAGCGTTTTCGCAGCTCGGACCCGGTGCCCCACTTCGACCCGGGTCTCCGCCAGGACAGCTAGCGGAACTCGCCCAGCACTCGTGTATGGGCGGGCTTCGCCAGAAGGCGAGCGTCATCAACGCCCCATCCAACCGCCATCGACGGTCAGGATGGTCCCATGGACGTAATCCGACGCCGCGGACGCCAGGAACACCGCCGCGCCAGCCAGGTCAGCGGCGGCGCCCCACCGGGCGGCGGGGATGCGGGAGAGGATGGCGGCGGCGCGGGCGGGATCGTTGCGCAGCGCAGTGGTGTTATCGGTTTGGATGTACCCGGGCGCGATTGCGTTAACGTTGACGCCCTGCCCGGCCCATTCGTTCGCCAGCGCCTTGGTGAGCTGCGCGATTGCGCCCTTGCTGGCGGCGTATCCCGGAACGGTGATACCGCCTTGGAAGCTCAACAGCGACGCGGTGAAGATGATCTTTCCTTTCCGCCTCGCGAGCATGTCACGCCCGATCTCGCGGCTGAGGATAAACGGGGCAGTGAGATTAACGTTGAGGACAGCGTCCCAGGCTTCGTCCGAGTGCGTGGCCGCGGGGGCACGCTGGATCGTGCCGGCGTTGTTTACGAGGATATCGACCTGCTTCACGTTTTGGCGCAGCGTTTCGACGAACGCTTTGACCGCGGCGCGATCACTAAAGTCGCACACATACCCCGTGAACGACCGGCCTGCGGCGCGCACGCGGTTCGCGACCTCGCCGCCTTCAACATCAGCAGTGGCACTGACGCCGATGATATCCGCGCCCGCCTCCGCCAGCGCCGCCGCGATCGCCATCCCAATTCCCCGCCGAGCCCCGGTGACGAGGGCCGTCCGTCCGTCGAGTTTGAAGGAATCGAGAATGCTCACATCGCCTCCGCTGCACAGTTCACCAGGATCTTCATCACGTCGCCGGAGCCGCCCATCCGATCCAGCGCGCCGCGCAGGCCCGAAAGCGGGACCACGTCGGATATCAACGATTCCAGCGGCAACGCGCCGGATGCCGCAAGTTCGATCGCCTTGGCGAAATCTTCGCGCTCGTAGACGCGGGCGCCGATCAGTTGCAGTTCGCGCCAGAAGAACCGGAACAGGTCGACCGGAGGCGGTTCACTGAAGATCCCGACCGCGATGATCCTGCCGCGCGTGCGGGGGAGCTTGGTCGCCATCTCAATCCCGCTCTTGTGACCGGTCACCTCAAACACCGCATCCGCACCCGCCCCGCCGGTAAGTGCGTCCACGTGCGCGGGCAGATCAACTGTGGTCGGATTGACCGCGTCGATGCCGAGCTTCTTGAGCGCCGCCAGCCGGTGCGGATTGATCTCCGAAACCAGCACGCGCGCTCCCGCCTGCCGCGCCACAAACGCGATTAACGCCCCGATCGGCCCGCCGCCCAGCACAACGACGAACTCGCCGGCTTTCACGCGGCCTAGCCGGATATCATGACACGCCACCGCGATCGGCTCGATCAACGCAGCGTGCTGAAGTGAAAGCGATTTCGGCAACGGCAAGATCGTGTACGCCGGCACAGTCCACAGCGACTGAAACCCGCCTGACGCGTCGATGCCCAGAAACTTGAGATTGTGGCAGATATGACTGTGCCCGGCGGCGCACGCGGGGCAGTTGCCGCAGGGCAGCAGCGGCATGACGGTGACCGGGTCGCCGACTTTCAGGTTGTGGACGTTGGCACCGATCGCGGCGACCGTGCCGGAGATTTCATGCCCGATCACCCGCGATTCGCCGGTGCGCCAGTCCATCTTGCCGTGGTAGATGTGCAGGTCGGTCCCGCAGATCCCGCCAAACGCGACGCGGATCTGCACGTCGTCAGGCCCGGGCGTGACCGGCTCGCACTCGCCGATGCGGATGGTGTGGTTGCGCTCGTAGGATGCCGCGATCATGGTTGCCTTTCGTCGGGCTTGGATTTGATTTGTCGCTCAAGGTGTTTCATGCCGCTGGCGTCTTGATGGATGCGCCAGCAATCGCCGCGAACGGCGTCGGTGACGGTGAACTCACCGGTGGTTTCGTTCACGCGCAGTCGCCAGTCGATGCCGCCGCCGGGGCCTTGGAGGATCGTCTCGCCGTCCGCCTGCTTCAGATGCCATCCCGCGATCCGGCCGGCGTCGTCGAGCATGATCGCATGAACGACCGTCCGCTCCGTCCTGGCGGACACGTCGTGCCAGTTCATCAGCCAGCCGCTCCCTTGGCGGCCTTCGCCGATCTGGCCCGGCAGGGGGTGATAGCAATCGTGGACAAAGGCGTAAGTCGGCCCGCCGAGTTGCGCGCCGCCGAGGTGGATGAGCTTCATCCCCGCGTCGGCCCGGCGAACAATAAGCCGGTCGGGGTGGACGGTCTTCATGTCCAGCAACCCGTCGCGGTTGTTGAGCAGCCAGTTCCAGCGCGTGATCAACGGCCGGGCGGAGCGGATCTGGTCGATCGCGAAGACGACGTGCGTGCCGCAAAGAATCCACGTGCGGACGAACCGCTCCAGCGGCGCGCCATAGAGCGCGGCGGCATCGGAGGAGATGACCGTCACCGGGGCGTCTGTTGTCGCGAGCAACTGCTTTACGCCGCGATTCACCGGCGGGCCAGGCGTGTCGTCGTCATTGATCCGGCGGCTTTGCGGGCGTGATTGCTCGAGCGTGCGATTGTCGGAGGGGTCGTGGAACGTACATGTGTTGTGCGTGCCGGACCGCACTTCCATCTCATGCAGTTGCCCGCGATAGCAGCTGTGGCCGGGATCGATAAGAAGGCGTTCGTTGTTGTGGACGAGGATGCAGCTATTGAGATCGCCGTGCAGGTGGTTCGCGGTGTGCTTGGGGTCGTTCTCGCTGCGTACCGCGAGGAGCGTTCGGCCATTCCAGGCGTCCCGCGCGATCGCGTCGCCGCCGCTGAAACTCGCGAGCGTGGGAAGCTGCAACTCAGACGGTGACTTGCCGACCGTCGCGTGAGCGAGCAGCGGCATGGTGAGAAAGCCCGGCCGGGGGACGAATCCGAACGTCGCCTGATCGTGCGGCGGGGCTGCGGGCGCAAGGCTGTCGCAGGTGTCGTACAACCAACGCGCAATCGCGGCATCAGCGGGACGCGCGTCTCTTGCCCGCGACGCAATATGCAGCAGCAACTCCGCCGACGGGGAGAAGATGGCGGTCGAGTCGCCAAAGTTCACTGACCTGGGTCGAATTGCCTGGCCAAAGCCGGCGAGCGGCTTGCGATACATCAAGCTGTACGCCGCCCAGCGTGCGAATCCGGCATACGGCGTCATATCGAGCCGCTTGGCGAACGACGCATCGCGACGCACGAGCGATTCGTACACCAGCATCATCGACCATGTCGCGTAGTTCGAATATTGCAGCGTCTCGCCGTAGCTACCGTCGGGTTGATAGGCGCTCAAATACATTGTGAACTCGCTGGCGGCGGCTTCCATCGCCTCGGCGTCGTTCAGCACTGCACCCGCGACCGCGAGCCCCGCGTTCACGACGCAGCGATGATTATGCAGCGCCCTGCGTCCCCGCAGGTGACGCAAAACCATCGGGATCGCGCGCGCTCGCAGCACCTCCGTCGCCTCGTCGCGTTCCGCATCCGTGAACACATCAGGCACTAGATCCAGCGCCACCGCCACCGCCCGCATCACGTGCCCCGTCTCCAGTTCCGCCACCGCCGGCGATGGCCTGCCCCGGAACGGCGGGCCGATCCAGTCGCCTTCGGAGCGCCGGACGATGCTCACTACCGAATCCCGCAACCACCCGCCGAGTTGTGGTGACGGATTTAGAGCCTGCATCATCGCGGCGTCGCAGATCACTTCCTCCACCGCGTGCCACCACATCGCCGTGTCGCTCGACGACATCAACCCCGGCGATTCGGCACGTCGCATCACGCGGTTGAGCGTCGTCCAGTACAGCCGCGCGGTGACGCCGTGGGTGTGGGTGGATTTGATGAACGCACGTTCGGTGTCAGATAAAAAGAGGCACATAGTGATGTCCCTGGTCAAAAGTATCCGCCGCGCGCCACCACTTCGGTCGGTCGCATGCCGCTGCGAACCATCTCCTTGATGTCGGTTTCCTTGGTCAGGATCTTCTCCGCGCCCACGAGCACGTCGTAGGCGATCGCGCGCGGGATCGCCAGCACGCCGTCGATGTCGCCAAAGATCCAATCACCCGGATGAACGGTTACTTCTCCCATCAGGATCGGCTGCATGTAGTGATAGAGCCTGAACCGGCCGAGCATGCCGGCGCTCGTGCGGTATTGATGGAAGATCGGAAAGCCCTGCTCGATGATCGCATGCGTATCGCGAATACCGTTCACGATTGCGCCACGGCACCCGCGCCGCATCACCGCCATCGTCATCACCTCGCCCCAATGGGCGGTGATGGTGTCGCCGGAACAGTCCCAGACGACGACGGTATCCGCGCCGATCGCCTCGAGCATCTTCGCGCGCGTTTCGAACTCGCCTTCAGTGGTGATGTCGGGCCCGCCTTTGACGGTGAACGCCTGGCCGGCCAGTTTCATCCCCTCGCGCAGCGGCGCGAAGCTCGCCGGCAGGCAGGTAAGGGCCAATTTGTGCTGAAAGCGCAGCACGTCGTTCACCGCGCCGGTGAATAGATTGAGATAACGCGTTCGCATCTCTTCGATGGAGATGGGGTACGGCGAAGTGGTTGCGTCGGACATGGCTCGTTTCTCCACGGGTAGTGTGATCAGACTTCGGGCAGTTCGACGCCGAGGCGATACGCCTGGCCAAACGCGAGGATGGCAGGCCCGAAGGCGTGCGGGTCGTTCTTCACAGGTGGCACGCCTTTGTAGGTGGCAATCGATCCGTCGCCCGGGCTAAGGCAGCCGGCGCAGGTGTGGAAGATCGATCCGTCCGGCATGATGTATCCTGCGTACCCTGCCAGTCCGCGCTCGAACGCATCGCGAGCGGACGCGGGCAGTACGCCCTTTTCGATCGCGACACCCAGAGCGAACAGGATCAGCCCGGTCCCCGAGGTCTCGACGTACGACGACTTCGGCTCGGTGATCTCCTGATGCCACAGCCCGTTGGCGTCCTGGAACTTCAAACACGCGTTCAGCAGATCGCGCAGCATCGCTTCCGAAGCCGTTCGCAACCGATGCCCCACCGGCAGCCACGCGACCAGTTCCGCCAATGCCAGCAAGCCCCATCCATTGCCACGGCTCCAGTGATCGGGCGAAATTTTCCCCGGCCCGATGAACCCGCGACTCTGATGAAGCAGGCCGTTCTCGCGATCGATCAGCAGTTCGTACGGTGCATGGATTTGGCGGAATGCCTCTTCCACGTACTCCTCCACATCGAGCGCCAGCCCAGTGAAGAGCAGGAACGGCGTGACCGCGAACGCCGTGTCGATCCAGACGCGTTCGCAGTTCTCGGGGGGTCGGCACAAGATGCCTTCCGACGATCGTGGGGACATCCGCAGGATCTGCTCGGCGTGCTCGCGGCAGACCGATTCCGCCTCGGGAAAATGGCCTTGCATCAGCAAGAGCGCCGTCCCGTTCCCGCCGATGTGGTAGTTCGGGAAGTTGCACTTGAACACGTGCTCACCGCTGACGAAAGGAATCAGTTCGCTGCGAGCGCGATCAATGTGGCTGGTGTCGCCGGTCGAGAGCGCCAGACGCGACAGACCGTGCATCGACAGAATGCCGGTGTAATGCGCCATGGTGTGCAGGGCGCGATGCTTGTCGAAAGCCTTGAGCGAGGTTCGGACCGACGAAGTCGATTGAAGGGTTGTCATGGGGCGTTCCGTGGGGTGTTAACGGCGGGCTTCGAGGGAGAGATCAACGACGTTCATGGTGGCCGGCGCGTCGATGACCCACGCGAGCGCCGAGGCAACTTCGTCGCAGGTCATGAACTTCTCGCGCGCCACCTGGCGCGAACCCCAGTACCCGCTGTCGACATTGCCCGGCCTCACGTTGCTGACGCGGATGTGTACGCCTTCGGACGCCTTCCACGCATCGGCCTGCTTGCGGAGACCTTCGGTGTAGCCTTCGAGCGCGAACTTGCTGGCGCAGTAGAGCGGCGCGGTGGGGTTGGACTCGATGCCCGCGCGGCTGGAGATCATGACGACATGGCCTAACTTGCGGGCCCGCATGTGCTTGAGCGCGGCACGAGTCAGATAGACCACGCCGTTGACGTTGGTCTCCATCATATTCAGCAGGTCAGCGGTGTTGACGGTTGACAGATCGGTGGGGATGCCGATGCCGGCGTTGTTGATCAGGACGTCGATGGCACCGTGCTTGCTGATTGCCGTTTCGATTGCGGCGGTGCAGTCTTGTTCTTTTCGTACGTCGCCTGCGATCGTCACGGGCTGCGCCCCGCCGGCGGCGACGATCTCGGCTGCCACGCTCGCCAGTTTCTCCGCCGACCGCGCCATCAGTGCGAGCTTCGCCCCCTGCTTCGCCAGAAGGATCGCCGTCGCGCGCCCTATCCCACCGCTCGCGCCCGTGAGGAAAATTGCCTTGCCGCTCGACTGCTCATTTGTGCTCATCTATCCTGCTCCGTGCCAGACCCGATTGGGTTGCACAGAGCATACCTCTCCGCTCAAAGGCGGCCATGGACGGTCCGGCTATTATTTGTACTTTTCGACTGCCTTGCTACGATGCGGTCGTGGCACGCACATTCGCCCCATCTGGCACCTTTTCCGGCATCTATTCAGGTGATCTGCGAGATTCATCGGTCCGATCGATCGAGTTTGCCTTTGAACGCCGCGCCGCGTCGTCATGGATAATTCGGGAGCTCGCCTACCCGCGCGTCCATACGCTCGTCTGGGTCCGATCCGGCCGGGCGCGATACGTCTGCGGCGACGCACGCTTCTCGGTCCATGGCGGGCAGATGTTGCTCTTCCCCGCCGGGACGCGACGCTCAGCATCCACCGACAAGGACCAGCCTTGGATCTTCTCTGTCGTTGGGTTCACGCTTGACGACGCCAACGGGTGCCCGGCCACTGCGCGCGGTCTCAGCTACGTGACGACGCCGCACGAGCCGATCGACATCGGCACCGCGATGTACGAGCTGGAGCACCACTTTCACGCGCAGAGCCCCGGCGGGCAATTGCGCAGCCGCGGGATCCTGATGAATCTGCTGGGGATCTACATTAACGCCGCCACCCGCTCCGCCGAGCCCGCTTCGCGCCGGCCGGCGCTGGACGCGGTGATTGACCTGCTGAACCAGCATCCGGGGCAGTGGTATACGGCCGACGAACTGGCGGCGCGGGCCAAGCTCAGCCCGTCGCGCTTTAGGGTGCTGTTCCAGCGATCGACGGGGATGTCGGTCGTCCGCTACCAGAACACCGCGCGCGTCCGCCGGGCGGCCGGCCTGCTGCGCTCAGGCGAGCATACGGTCAGCGATGTCGCGAACCTGCTGGCGTTCAATGACGTGTACTATTTCAGCCGTCTGTTCAAGAAGATGACCGGCTCGACGCCATCATCGCACCTGGCGCGGTAGGCTTGGGCGCACCGTCCCGTTTAGGGCTCGCGCTGGTACGCCCCCGCATCAGGCGAACGCGACAGCGGCCGGAGCCGGCCCTCAATGTCCGTCAGGGGTACCATCACGTCCCACTTACCCTTGCCGATCGCAGGGCTTGATGGTTTCACGCGATAGTCGGCCGCATCTGGGTGGGCCCACGGGTCTACGAATTCTGGTTCGCCGACGGTATCGTCGGTCCCCATGATCGGTGCGAAGCCGCCGCCAAAGTAGACGTTGTTCGCGCGCGTGATGTTCGTATTGCCTTTGTCGCTGACGTCCTTGGTGACGGTGTTCACGGGCTGTCCGTCGCGGGCGTAAAGAATGTTGTTCAGAACGCGTGCGTCATTGGTTCGCTGAAGGAAAATCTGTCCCCAGGCCAGTTCCGGCGTGGCGGCATTGCGGAACGCGGTGTTGTTGACGATGTCGACCTGGTGCGCCTTGAAGCAGTGAATGCCCGAACCGCCGTTGTCAGTGACGAGGTTGTTCTGGATAAGCGTGCGGCCGATATACGCTTTCTGCTTCGCGGGGTCATAGATGGAATCCACAATGATGCCGTTGCCGTCGGACAATTTTCCGATCTGCTTCCACGCGATGTAGCAGCGGTTCCAGACGGACTTGTTATTACGGATAAGTACTTTGTAGACGTTGTTGGTGGTGTCGAAATTGGCCGTGCCGATCGTGCCGAACCCGGACGTGGCATAGATCGTGAACCAGCAGTTGTTACGCGAGACGTTGTTCTCGAGCGTGACCCAGTCCGAATCGCCAAAGCCGATCCCGCCGCCGGGGCAGTACTCGACGACGCAGTCGGCGACTCGCAGATGGTGCGACGCGACGCCACCTCGCACCGAACCACCGCCGATGCCGTTGCCGTTGGTGGAGGCTTTGGGGAGACCGATCTCGTTTCTATACTTATCCATCACGCGATCCGCCCCGCCACGGATGTGAAGGCCGCGAATTTCGAAATAGCCGATGGGCGAGTCCTTCAGCGCTTCGACGCGCACGCGTCCGCCGACGCGGATGGTGTTCCAGCAATCTTCGTTGTGGAGCGTGGGTTTTTGGCCGGGGTAGTTTTTGACCGTAATCCACGCCGCAGGCGTTCCCGCGCCTTCGAAGTGAATTATGCCGTTTTGCTCGTTGTTCCCCCCGCCCCGGCGGTAGTCGCCGCCCATGAGCAGGATGATGTCGCCGGGCTTGGCCTGGTCGATCGCCTTCTGCGGGTGCAAGAACGGCTTTTCTTCGGTTCGACCGTCATTATCGTCGCTGCCGGAAGGGCTGATGTAGTACGCCGGGCTGGCATAGTGCAAGTTGTCGAGTCGCACCACGTGCGTCTGCTCCGACGGCCACGCTGGGCCGGCGATCTCGACCACCAGGCGCACAAACGGGTCCGCCGGATTGAACTTACCGGGACCCGCCGGCTTCATCGTCGAAAGATCCAGCGCACTTCGCTGATAAAAATCCGGCGCCGGCGGGTAGATCGTCGATTCCAAGCCGCCCGTTAGCTGGCGCGACGCATCGTACGACTCAAACCGTACCACCACCGGCCGATTGAACGACACGGACAGATCGAACGCCAGTGTCAGCTTTCCAAGGTTTGTCTCAGTATTCTTAACCGCCAGCAGCCCACTGCTGAACAGCGCGCGCCATTCGCCTTTCGCGTCTGCGACTTCGGCTTCCAGCAGCATCGCACCTGATGCGACATCGGTGTGCGCGACGTCGATCGTGCCCACCGGCTTCATCGCGATCGTCGGCTCGACTGGCAGCGGGGTATCCGGCTTAACGTCCGTCGCGGCGGCGGGCCAGGGGTTGTCGCCGTTGAAGTCGTACGACAGCAGCGTCTCCCCGTACGTCGCTGAAGCGATCGTAACGACAGCCGAAAGAATCCATTTTGTGTTGAACATCGAAGGGTTCTCCTGATAGGACGAAGTTAACTGGACCACATCATCGCCGCGTGAGATGCACGCGGAGGGTTTGAATTTCAAACGGCTTCAATTGAAGTCGCACGCTCTCGCCTGCAACCGGGATTGATTCGCCACGGCTCTCGGGAAGGTCGGACAAAGATGCCCGGGTCATGCCGGCAATCCGTAACGAAGCCGATGCCGTTTGACCTGTCGTTTCGAACACGCGGACGATCACGTCATCCGAGCCGTCCTCAGGCCGCTTGATCGACGAGAGGACGATCCGGTCGGAATCGAGACTTACGAAAGAAGTCGCGGACGGAATTGTCCCGGCCGCCATGCGGATCGGGTTGTTCAGCTCTTGCGCGAATCGCGACACACCGGCGTCAACCCAATGGCCTGCGTACGGAATGAGCGCGAACGCGTATTCGTGCTCGCCGTGCGCGGAAGACGTGTCGTCGGGGACCATCCCCGCATACTTCGCACTCGGCGCGCGAAGCAGCGACGTGGTGATTCGCCCGCCCCCCACCTCGACTCCGGCGGCACCGTTGTTCGCCAATGCGACACCATGCGTCGAGTTCTCGATCGCGACAAACCGCTGCGCCGGCCACTCCCCGCGCGCGGTGCCGCGCACGCCGTATGGCCGCCGCTGCACGGTCCCGAACGGCACTTCGTACGTTCCCTCGCTCGAGTCGATGCGGGTGGATACCTTCAGCCGCACACGTGACGCTTCGCCTCTCCAGTTTAGCCGGACCGACATGTCGATCGCCGGCTTGTGCGGGGTGAGCGAGAACTCAATCTCCCATTTGAGCGACGCATCCTTCCCCGCCCACGCAAGCGGCGGGAAGTCGCCGGACAGCACGATCTGCTGCGAAGCGTTTGCCGTGCGAGCACATCGAAGCCGCAGCGTCCCCGCCGCAGCGACGACCTCGGATCCGGCAGGTGATTCGATCTGAAAATTGCCGTCATCCTGCTGGACGATCAGCAGGTCGCCGGCACCTTCAATGAGCACCGTTGACGTTGGCTTCCAGATCAGGCGACGAAGCCCGACAACGCGATCGAACTCGATCCGGATGAACGCATTCTCCATCGAGGCGTTCTGCACGTCGTCATCCGCTGGCGTCGAACCGCCCCGCAGGCTACGGCGGACAATCACGGGGGTCATCCCACCGGCGGGGACGCTCAACAGAGCGCGCGCTTCGTCACCGCGGATATCGAACGGAACGAGTTCTCCATTCTGAAAAATCTGCTCGATTTCTCCTGCATCATTTCTGCCCGGCAATCGCACGACTTCTCGGCGAGTCCAAGGCAACCCGTTAACGGCCACCCACTCCCTGCCGGACTCTGGCGCGATCTCGCCGATCGATTTTGCGAACACCTGTCTCGCAACGGCTTCCACGCCGTCGAGCGTCTCCAACACCGCTCGATAGACATTCGTCGGATGTGAGCCGGTAAACACGTCGTGAAACTGCACGAACGCCATCCGCCACCACGCTTCTTCAAGCCCCTCCGACGAATTCCGCAGCCCGGCGAGAGCTGCCCACTTCTCTGCATCAAGCAGAAGCGTTTCCGCGCGGCGATTGCAGAGACGAATCTTCGGGCGCAGCGAAAAGCAGCCAGTAAACTCAGGATTTAGGTCCGCGCTGACGACGGGCCAATCCAATCTGGTTTCATCGACGGCGTCAAGGTACTCAGAGATTGTTCCCGCACCCCAACGCTCGCCTGCCCGGCATGTCCCACGACTACGCAATTCGTCAAAGGCGCGGAGACTGACGAGATACTCATTCTCCGTATGCATTAACAGCACGAACGGACCCGGCCCGGTCAGCCGGTCGGCGCTGGCGAATGCGTTATCGAGATGCGTCCAGTTTTCGTAATAGCCTGGAACGACATGCTCCGGGCGCACGTACGCCGAATAAACGTCCTGCCCGACGACGAGGAGCTTCGTGCCGTCGAGGCCCTCGGCGAGCATCACGTCTTGAAACTTGTCACCGCCCAACCGGTTGGCGGATAGGCGTGTGATGCCGAACTGTCGCAATATCTGCGGCACTTGAGCGTTGATTCCAAACGTATCGAGCAGCCAGCCGCTCCGCGGTGCATAGTCCCACGTCTGCTTCGCCCATTTCAAGCCGAGCAACTGGTTACGCACGAACGACTCACCGGCGGGCAGGTTCGTGTCCAGCGTGCTGGCCATGCAACCGGCGATCTCCAGCCGTCCCTGCTTCAGGTACGGCCCCATCCGCTGCACAAGGTCGGGCCGCCGGCGCTCAAGCGTGCGGTAGTGGGCGCACTGCTCGAGCGTGTACCGAAACGCCGGATGCTGTTCAAGCGAATCCAGGATGCGGATGAGCATCACCTCCAGCATCTCGCTCATCTCTTCGGGACCGCGCTTCCACGCAAGGTCAACGTGAGTGCAAGCCACCAACATGAATTGACGTTCGGACATGACGAGCCTGCTCTTCCAGAGAACAAAACTTTATTCCACCACCGTCACCTTCGACGACCACCTGAACGCACCGACGTCGTAGCCCTTTGCGCTGGCGATGCTGTTTGCGATCAACTGGACCGGGACGATGTCGATCAGCGGCGCGAGTGATTCGCAAGGCGGCCTTCGCTGAAGGATGACCAGCACGTTCGCATCTTCCCAAGGTGGCGCGGCGGACGTGACGAGCACCGCGCGGCCGCCGCGCTGGGCGATGTCCCGAGCAAGGCCGCAGTTGAGCGCGTGGGTTGCGCCTTCGGGCGCGAAGATGGTCGCGACAAACCCGGGTTCGATCATTTCGAACGGTCCATGCCGAAACTCCCCCGCATCGAAATCGGCGGCGGGATGCTTGGCGACTTCGCGAACGAATAGCGCACCGGCTCGCACCGTAGACAGTGAATAGCCGCGACCGATCAGATTGACGCACGCCGGCACGCCGAGGAACGAATCCAGTACCGAAGTGCGCTCTGCGTGATGGCCGGTTTCGTCCTCCAACAGGTCGATCGCCTGCGCGACCTGCGCTCCCTTGGCACGCCAATCTTTCCCACACAAAGCATCGCCCAGAAGTGACGCTTGCACGAGCGTGGCAAGGTAGCTTCGCGTGGTGACGGATCGCTCTGGTGCGACATTCATTGGCAACACGTACTGCGACCGAAGCGCCAGCGGGCTATCGGTGTCATTCGTGATGCCGACCGTGGTGACCGACTTCGGAAGTCGCTCGATGAGCCGCACAATCTCCGCGCTGCGGCCTGATTGGGAAACCATCACCACCACCGTCTCAGCATCGATCGACGGCAACTCGTAATGCAACAGTTGCGCCGCCGACACAACCGATACCCGGCGGCCGAGCCCGGCGAGATGGGTTGCCACGGCGAGCGCCCCGAAGTGGGAACTGCCCATTCCCGTGAAGACGATCCGACGCGAGGTTGCGGCCCCGATCTCGTGGGCGATACGATCGAGCGAGTCGGCGTCTGCGGCCTCGATCGAGGCGCGCACGCTGGCGGGCTGGTCGAGCACGTCGTGGAGATAGGCGTTGGTTTCATTCATGGAGGAGTTGACCGAGAGATCGCGCAAGCGTCGCGCAGGACACATCCGCCAACAGCCTTCAACGTCGGGAAAGCGAAGTGCCCGCGTGCCATTGGCTGGGTAGGAGCACAGATTCAGGTGCGCGATCGCCGCCTTCAAGAATGGCCAGCATCATCTCCGCGGATCGGCGGCCCAGCGCCATGCGGTCGAAGATGACTCCGGACAAGCCAGGCCAGTTCCATTCGACATCACCGACGAGGTCGCAGCAGGCGATTCCGAAGTCTTCGCCAACGAGCAGCTTGTTCAGCGCCGCGGTCTGTTGGACCAAACGGGCGCGAAACGTGTCAGTGGCAACGACTGCGGTATCCGGCCGCAACAGGGGTCGCAACCGCTCACTGAATTCCGGCGTCCAATACCACTTGTTGTACAGTATCTGGAACTCAATGTTCGCCTCGCGGCAGACCGTCTCAAGTCCTTTGCCGCGATCGATGTGGCTGTAATGCGGAGCGACACCCGCGTCCGAGTCTTCGGCCAGATACACAAGCTTGCGGTATCCCGCCTTCAAGACCTGCTCCCCAATTTCACGACCAACCGCAAACTCATCGCGGCGCACGCAGCATGAGTCGGCCCACTCGTTGGCGTCCGCCCAGACGCAGGCGGGCACCAGCTCGCGAACCCTGGCGTTCACGCGATCGGGCAGCAGCGTCGTGACGATGACGCCGTCAAGCACGTGTTCGCGGAACACACGTGAGTGCCCTTCGACGCTTTGCTCGACGTCTGCCAACCGAACCAAGCAAAGCACGTAGCCGGCCGCCTCGAGCGCCATGTTCATGCCCAGGATGGCGAAGTAGGTGTATGGAAATGTGGCAGGGTCGGCGGGGTTATTGACGACCAGTACGCCGACCTGCAAGGTCTTGCGGGTGACGACCGCCCGCGCCGCGGCGTTCGGGCGGTAGCCCATCGTCTCGGCGGCGGTGAGAACGCGCTGACGCGTCTCGCTGGAGATGCGCCCCGTGCCGTTAAGCACCTGACTCACCGCCGGCTGAGATAAGCCTAAACTGGTGGCGATCTGCTTTACGGTCACGTCGCGGCGCACCAACAACTCCGTTCTTCGGGACGGCTTCGATAGGACTGAGGCTGTACTTGGCATCTTAAACTAAACTTCCTACCCACATCGCGTCAACAGGCCTGACACGGCCGATGATTCTAGCGGGCGCATGACGGAACAGTGTCGCACAGGATTATACGAAATATCTCAAACGCTTTCACTCTTTTTCTTGCCGACCGGACCGGGTGCGACGTCGTGTCCCTGCAAGCACGCCCAGCGCGAGTATTCCGAGCATCGCCGGCTCGGGTACGGGGAGAACCGTCAGCGTGTACGTGCCGGGAGCACCAAACTGTTCGACCGTCACGATCGGGTCTGACTCGGTTCCCGATCCGTAGACCAGTTCCTGGGCTAGGGGCGTGAAAATGTAGTCGCCTGGCACCAGCGACGACGAAACGTTGAAAGCGTGACGGGCGATCGCGGATGCGGGGATCGCTGCTTCGTTGTCCAGCAGCCACGACGTGATGCCTTTTGCTGGATCGTCCAGCGTGGAGTTCACAACAGGCACCGAAACGTCGGCGGAGACGAACGCGGCGGATAGCGCTGACACGCTGGAGGCCGGATAGGTCACACCGGCCGACGGGGCGGTGGCAGAGAAACTGTACGCCAGTCCACCCACAGGGAGGCCGCCAGAGTCAAAATGAAGATCGAGTTGGATCATGTTCCCGGCGACGACCGAACCGGCACTGGATGATCCGCCTTGGCTAGTCAGCCACAATACCGGCGCCGCGTGCGCCGCCGACGCGATCGAAAGGCTCCACGCGACGATCGCCGCTCGATACCCTTGCTTTGTCACCGTTCTCTCCGTTCGAAGCAGCCTTAAGGCCACTAGGTTAGTGCATGTTGAAGGTTGCTCTTGACGATCTGCTGATCCGTCACCGTGATGAATCCGCTGAGGCTCAGGTCGCTGAGAAAATTTGACAGGCTCAACGGTCTGTTCAGGTTGCTTTTGACGATCTGCTGGTCTGTGACAGTCACCCGACCGCTTCCGTTGAGGTCGCCGACAAGGTTGCCCACGTTCACGTCGGTATCACCCACGATCGCGTTCCCGGCGGAATCGGTCACGCCGCGCAGGCCGATCGTTGCGTACTTCCGGTTGATCACACCCGTCATGTTCAACGTCAGCGTCACGCCGCTAAGCGTCGCCGAGGCGAACGTCGCGTTGGTGAGCGCAAACTCATTTGCGCTCAGCACGCCGTCGGCCGGGATCAGGCCTTCGGTGAGGGTAAATACGATGCTGGTTGCGCCGCCCTGCCGGGGTTCCACCTTGGACGTGCCCGACAGATTCAACGGGAGGTCGTAGATGACCCGCGCAGCACCGTGCGTCTTGCGACTGACCGCAGATAGCAGCAGCGGCGAGGTGGAGTCGACGGTAATCGCCAGCGCGGGTGACGATGCCGACGGGGCTGAAGCAAAGGTCTGCGTCGCGGCGATGCTGGCCACGCCATCGGCGAGGGTCGCGGAACCGTTGGTGACGACGGTGGTGCTCGTGCCGGTCGCGGTGGCGTTGCCGAGGAGCGTGCTGCCCGAGTACACGCTCACCGTCGCACCCGCCACCGTACCGGCCACGATGAACGAAAGATTCGACGTCGCTGAGGCGTTGTTGAGTTTCGTTCGGTTGTCCCCCGCCACACCCGTATCGCTCAAAGCGGCGAGCGTGATCGCAGTAGGCGCCGGAGGGACGTATTCGTAAGCGCCGGCGTCGGGCGCCGCGTAGCGTGCGGCATTCGTCAGGTCGACCGCCTGTGCTTCGCCTGCGGCACCGTAGTTGATCGCCGGACTGCTCGATTGAATCCGGAAGTCCCCTGCCGCTGCGTTGACGTACTTCGGGTCGGCGATCAGCGCCGGCTGCGGGTACCAGTACGAATACGCGAACGCGGATGCAATGTTGCTCGTCACCGTAAGCTCGCCGACGGGTGCCCCGGCCGCGTTCTTCTCCGTGTGCGCGATCTGCCACGACTCGTTATTCGTCACCACGTTGTTCTGGATGCGGATGTTCGTGTAGTTGGCCGTCTGAACGTTGATGCCGCCGCCCCATGTCGTGCCGTTGTTGCCGTAGCCGTTGTTGTGGACGGTGTTGTTGACGATCAGGATGTTTTTTCGCGGGCCGTTTGCGAGGTAGCCGGCAATCGAAATGCCGTTGGTTTTGTTGTTGTAGAGCAGGTTGTTCGAGATGACGACGTTCTTGACGGTTCCGCCCAGTTCACTGGCGACGACCACTCCGTCCCCGGTATTGCGGACGATGTTTCGCGTAACGGTGATATTCTCCATCGGCCGGTCATCGTCAGGGCCGGTGCCCTGCTTGCTGCCGCTATCGAGGTAGATACCGATATCGGCCAGGCTGTAGACCAGATTGTCGCGGATCACGCCGTCGCGAGAACTGCCCTTGGCGTCAATGCCCTCGCCGCCGTTGGAGATCCCGTTGTTTCCGGCGTTGTTCCAGATCACGTTCCCGGCAATATCAAAGCCGTGTACCTCGCCGAGCGTGATGCATTCCTGAGTATTGTCGCCGGCGTTCGGCGAGATGCAGGCGTCTTCGATCCGGTTCGACGCGATCACCACGCCATCGGTGTATTTTGCATAAACGCCCGACGCCCACGTGCGGGCGGTGTGGACGTTGCGGACGGTCACATCGGTCGTGCGGTTGCCCGAGTTGCCCTGGATGATATAGCCGAACCATTGGCTATCACGGACGTCGATGTTATCGAACGTAGTGTGGCTGGCGCGGATGTCGATCACCCCCTGCCACATCTCGACACTGTTGCTGGTGACCACTACCCCTTCGCCCGTCGCCGTGAACAGAACCGGCAACGCCGCCGATCCGGAGCGGGTGACGATCACTTTCTCGTTGTACGTGCCTGGACGGACGTTCACGACATCGCCGGGATTGACGATGTTCGCGGCGGCCTGGATCGTCTTAAACGGCGCGCCGGTGGAACCGTTTCCACTACTCAGCGCAGAGGCGTCCACGAAGTAGCTGGCGAAGAGCCGACGCGATTCCAACGCCTCGGCTACAGCGCCAGAGGCTCGAGGCGGCGACCCAGCACTCGAACTGCGACAGGGTGTGAATCTCATGGTGCGTCCTCAAGGTGCGGATCAAGCGTGCGGCGGCTGGGTCGTACGAATCTATGGGCTCACTTTCACCAGCGACATCCCGCCGATCGTCACCTTGCCGGCGGCGGCGCCCAGGGCGAGGCTGATCTTGGTGTTCGGTTCATCGGCTTTGGCGGTGAACTCATGGACGAACTCTTTCGATGTCGGCCCGGACGTTTTCGTCTCGCTGATGCCGACCATCGCGTACGGCTTCTCCTCCTGCTGAATGAGGATGGTGATGGGAAATTCCTGGTCCGATTTGGCGGTGAAGCGGAGCGTGTACTTCACGTCCTTTACCAGCGCGACGTTGTTCTGCTGAAACTGAATGTGCCACACCTGCGCCGCCGCCGCGGGGATGGTGATGACGACCGCGTTCTTCCCATCCTCGTCCACCCGCTCTGCCGTCGCGGCGGTCTGTTTGTTGACGCTCAACTTCCAGATCGCGCCGGGCTTGCCGAGCGTTTCAAACGGGGGGTCGCGAAGCAGATTCATTTCGTCGCCCGCGCGAGCGGCGACCGCTGTGAGAAGTAAACCGAGGCAGGCGACTGCGGGGGCAAAGAATCTCATGGTGGGTATCCGGTTGGTTTCGGCCGCGATGAAGGTCGGCCGTGGGTTCATGCCTGATCGTAACTGGCGGTCGGCACGCAGCGCGCGTGCCGACCGCAGCGGAGGAAGACGGCCTCGACGGTATCGCGTGCCATCAACGCGACACAGTCAGCCGAATACTCGAATCAGAGACATCCACGCTCCTCACGCGCGACGCCGCTTCAGCCCGAGCACCGCCAGACCCGCAATCACGGCGAGGCTGGTGGGTTCGGGGACGGCGACGGTGTAGAGCACGACATCATTTCCCGCCGTCAACGGTTGGCCAGCCCCGGCGAAATCGCCGACATAGCTAATTTTCAGGTTGTACCCGTTGTTGGTGAGGATCGTCGCGTCCTGCGCCAGGCCGGCGAAAGTTCCGGTCACGGCATCGGACAAATCATTGGTGATGACCCAGTACTTCTGGCTCGCCGCCAACAGCCCGGTTAAGGCGACATCCAGATCGGCAATATCGGCACTCAAACCCACCGTCCCTATGACATTCACGACGTCATTAGTGGCCAGGGTTCCATTGATCTCAACGGCGAACTTCGCGTCCCCTCTGAAGAGGAGATTGCCCGTGTCGATCGAATCGATGCTGTTGCCCGGTGCAAGAATCGCATCCGACGGCACATCGGTCCCGCTGTTTCCGACGGTGACCGCGCCGGTGATGAAGCCGTTTCCGCCCAACGTGCCCGCGTTGACGGTGGTGCCTCCGCTTCCCGTGCCGCTGCCCGTGGAGTTGTTGATCAGAAGTGCCCCGTTGTTGACAGTGGTGCCACCTGAATAGGAATTGCTTCCCGAGAGAACCAGTGTGCCAGCACCAGTCTTGGAGAGTGACGCGATGACAGCCCCGGAACCCTCGATTGAATTTTCTTGCTGTAGGTTGCCGGAGAAGGTGGTGATTCCGCTGTTGGTAATGTCGAACGTCTGGCTTGACGTCCCTGCGTCAGCCCTGCCCGACCCGAGGTAAATTGTGCCCGCGAACTCAATATCGCTGCTCCCGCTGATCTTCGTCGTTCCGCTTCCGATTCCATAGGATTGGAAGCGATTGGTACCGGAAGTGATATTGGCGGTGGTTAAGGCGGGCTGGCTGAAGGTGACCGACTGCGGCCCGCTGGATCCCCCAATTGCAGTAATGTAGGTTCCAATCGGGAAGTTTCGCATCACGGCCTGGTAGTTGAGAATATTACCCACCGCGAGGCCGGTCGCGTCACTGACCGTAGCGGTGCTGGATCCGGTGGTAATTCCCGTGACGTCCGTCGTGCCGGTCACTCCGGTCAACGTGCCGTTGAAACGAATGGCGTTAGGAATCGCGTTAGCGCCAGTGAGGGCCGTGCTGGCGTTTATTTCAATACCTCCGCCGTTCAAGCGGAGATCGCCGGTACCCAGCGCGTTCTTGTGCCCGAGCGTGAGCGACCCTGAACCTGCCATGTAATCGAGGCCTCCGGTGAACGAATTGTTTCCGCTCAGTTCGAGACTTCCTGCACCGCTGGTGCCGCCACCGATCTTCTGGATGTTGAACGGACCCGCGTTCGCCTTCCCCGGCAGGATGTCAGAGATCGTCCCGCTCATGGATATCTTGCTTTTGTTCGTGATCTGCAGCGCATTCGCGATGCCGGTCGACGAT
>JBBQQZ010000003.1:0-32033 GCA_038215325.1 Tepidisphaerales bacterium
CTGTGGATTTCCGCTACCATCCCTCGCCCGCACCAACCAACCGCCGCGGGCAAACGCTGCTGTAGACGCAGCAAAGACTTATACACATGGGCAAGCCGACCGGATTCAAGGAATTTACGCGCGAAACTCCCAAGAAGAGGCCAGTGAAACTGCGCGTGCTCGATTGGGACGAAATCTACATCGAGTTCCCGGAAGACAAGCTCAAAAAGCAGGGCGCGCGTTGCATGGATTGCGGCATCCCGTTTTGTAACAACGGCTGCCCGCTCGGCAACCTCATCCCCGACTGGAACGACATGGTCTTTCGCGGGCGATGGAAAGAGGCGTACGAAGCGCTTTCCAAGACCAACAATTTCCCCGAATGGACCGGGCGCGTCTGTCCGGCGCCGTGTGAGGCGGCGTGCGTGCTGTCGATCAACGACGAACCAGTCACCATCAAACTCATCGAACAGAACATCTCCGATCGCGCCTGGCGCGAGGGATGGGTGAAAACCGTCGTCCCGACAAAGCGGACGGGTAAAAAGGTCGCGATCATCGGCTCCGGCCCCGCCGGGCTCGCGGCGGCGGAGCAGTTGAACCGGGCGGGGCATTCAGTCACCGTCTTCGAGCGCGCGGATCGGCCGGGCGGGTTGCTCCTTTACGGCATTCCGGATTTCAAGATGGAGAAGCAGACCGTCCATCGCCGCGTCCAGTTTATGAAGGACAGCGGCATCACGTTCACCTGCAACGCCGACATCGGCGGGAACGTGAAAGTGGATAACCTGCGTCGCGAGTTTGATGCGATCGTGCTGGCGACTGGTGCGACCAAGGCGCGCGATCTGTCCATCCCCGGTCGCGAATTCAGCGGCGTTCATGTCGCGATGAATTATCTGCCGCAACCGACGCAGGCGAATCTGGGTGATCAGATCTTCAACGAACAGAAGATCGACGCCGCCGGCAAGCACGTGGTGATTATCGGTGCCGGCGACACCGCCGCCGACTGCCTGGGCACCGCGCACCGGCAGAAGGCCGCGAGCGTGACGCAGTTGAACCTCTATCCCAAGCCCCCGGACGTGCGCGACGAGGTCAACGCCCCCTGGCCTTACTGGCCGAACGTGTATCGCACGTCGCCGGCGCATGAAGAAGGCGGGGCGCGGGAGTGGTCGGTATTGACCAAGGCGTTCAAAGGCGAGAGCGGGATCGTCAAATCGATCGTCTGCGCCCGCCAGGAAGTGGCAGAGACCAAGGGCGGTAAGCCCTTGATGCGTGAAGTGCCCGGCAGCGAGTTTGAGCTGCCCTGCGACCTCTGCCTGATCGCGATCGGCTTCTCGGGACCGGAACCGGACGGCCTGGTCGCACAGCTCGGCCTGAAGCTGGATTCGCGCGGCAGCATCGTCGTCGACGAGGACTACAAAACGACCGTCCCCGGCGTCTTCGCCACCGGCGATTGTCGTCGCGGGCAAAGCCTGGTCGTCTGGGCGATCTCCGAAGGCCGCTGCGCCGCTGCGGGGGTGGATGAGTTTTTGACGGGGTCGACGGACCTGCCGAAACTGAAACTGTTCTGAGTGATCGGCTTGCGTTATAGTCAGGTGCGATGCGGGTCGTGCTCGACACCAACGTGCTCATCGCCGCGATCCGATCGCCCCAAGGCGCGTCGTTTGCGATTCTTGATCAGGTCGGCCGGGGTGTTTTTGAGCACGCACTATCGGTTCCCTTAACGCTCGAATACGAGGAGCAGTTGGTAGACCACGCTCACCAACTGGGCATACCTGTGGAAGCAGTGCTGGAAATTCACCGATTCGTGGTCGTGACCGCGATCCCGGTCGATATCCGGTTTCGGTACCGACCTTTTCTGTCAGATCAAGATGATGACATGCTTGTCGAACTCGCGTTGGCCTGCTCGGCAGACTGCATTGTGACACACAATCTGCGTGACCTCCGAAAAGCGATGACGATCGGCGTATCTGTTGTAACACCCTCCGCATTCCTGCGTACAATCCGAGGACGATCATGACCCAGGCCAATCTCCATCTTCCCAAACTAGTCGAAGACCAACTCGCATCGCTAGCCGCTGCCGAAGGGGTGTCGGTCGATGAGTTTGTTTCGCAAGCGGTGCAAGAAAAGGTACGTCAGTTTACAACCATGCGCATGCTTCAGGCACGCGCGGCGGGCGTCACTCGAACGGATTTCGACGCAGCCTTGGCCAAGATTCCCGACGCTGCCCCCATCCCTGGGGATGAACTGCCCGAGGGTTGGACCGGTCTTAAAAAGTAGCCCACAATCCAAGCCGTGGAAACCGATCTCCGCATCACCCCCGCCGGCCATGCCGTCTATGGCGATTTGCCGTCGACGGCGGCGGTGCTGCTTCATCTGATTGGGGGGGCGTTGCGCGCGGAAGTGCCCGCCGGGGCGAATTTTGCGCGCGAGTTCGCGCGTCGGTATGTGACGCGGCTGTGTCATCAGTCCACGCTCGACGCCCCGCTTGATCCGCCGGTGCCGGAAGAGCTGGCGTTCATCGCGATGCAGGTTCCGCCGATCGTCGGGGCGGAGTATGCGTCGAAGGATTTGCTGGAAACGTGGTGGCGGGAGCTGGATGCGGTGGTGCGCCGCACGATCGAGGCGGAAGAGCTGACGGTCGAGGCGTTCGTCGCCAAACTGCACCCGTCGTGGCACGCGGTGGGACGGGTGACATTTCACCTGGCGGAGAATAAGCGGAACCCGCAACTGCCGTTCGCGTTCATGGCGACCTACACCAGCGGGATGGGAAAAAACGGCGCGCCGCTGCACGTGCCGCTGCTAAGAGCGCGGCAGGAGTATGTCGGCAATCGGCCGGCGCTGCTGAAGCTGCTCAAGCCGCTGGCGGATGCGCAGAAGGCCAGTGCGTGGGTCGCCGAGCTGGTCGAGAGTGAGGAAGTGCATCGCCCGCTCGCCTGGACGCCGTCGGACGCGTATCAGTTCCTCCAGAACGTGCCCGTGATGGAGGCGGCGGGCATTGTCGTGCGCGTGCCCGACTGGTGGAAGGCCCGCAAACCCCCGCGGCCGCAGGTGAGCGTGACGATCGGGAATAAGCCCAAGAGCGCTGTGGGCATTGATGCGATGCTCGATTTTAACGTCGCCGTCACGCTCGGCGACCAGCCGATCACCGAGGAAGAACTTCACCAGCTCATGCAGGCCGACGAGCACCTCGTCCAGCTTCGCGGGCAGTGGGTGGAGATTGACCAGGAGAAGCTGAAGGAGGCGCTGGACCACTGGCAAAGCGTGGCGCGCTACGCCGACGACGGCGTGAGTTTCATCGACGGGATGCGGCTGCTCTCGGGCATGCAGCGTGGCGATTCGAGTGGGAAGCCGGACGAAATCGTCACGAAGGAATGGGCCGGCGTGCAAGCGGGGGACTGGCTCGCCGGGACGCTTGAGAAACTGCGTTCGCCGGAGTCGATCGAAATACCGAAAAGCCTCAACGCGACGTTAAGACCGTACCAGGAAAAGGGTTACGCATGGCTGCGGTTTATGACCGATCTGGGACTGGGTGCGTGCTTGGCGGACGACATGGGGCTGGGCAAGACGATCCAGGTGATCGCGCTCTTGCTGCATCGCGTAGGGTGCGTCTCCGACGCACGGGGTGGTGTGTCGAAGACACACCCTACAAGGGCTAGCCTTTTAGTCGTCCCGGCGTCACTCATTCCGAACTGGCGGGCCGAGCTCGCTAAGTTTGCCCCGTCGCTCAGGCCGCTCATCGTCCACTCGTCCGAGATCAACGTGAACGACTCGAAACTCGCGAGCAAGTTCGATCAACACCACGTCGTCATCACCACCTACACCATGCTGACGCGGCTCGATAAACTGCGCGATCACGCCTGGGATTTGGTCGTGCTGGATGAGGCGCAGGCGATCAAGAACGCCGGCGCGCGGCAATCACGATCGACCAAAGAACTCACCGGCCAATCGCGCATCGCGCTCTCGGGCACGCCGATCGAAAACCGCCTGAGCGATCTCTGGTCCCTCTTCGATTTCCTCAACCCCGGCCTGCTCGGGTCGGCCAAGGTGTTCAGCGATTATGTGAAACGCGTCAACAATGCCGAAGGCGGCGCGGGTTATGCGTCGCTCCGCAAGCTCATTCAGCCGTACATCCTGCGCCGGCTCAAGACCGACAAAACGATCATCAACGATCTGCCCGACAAAACCGAAGTTAAAACGTACTGCCCGCTCAGCAAGGCGCAGGCGCTGGTCTACCAGCGCGCGGTCGAGCAACTGGGGCGCGAGCTGGAACTGGCATCGGAGGGGATCCAGAAAAAGGGGATCGTGCTGGCGTACCTGATGAAGTTCAAACAGATCTGCAATCACCCGACGCAATTCATGGGTGAAGGGGCGTACGAGCCGGACGAGAGCGGCAAGTTCGCGCGGCTGGGGGAAATCTGCGCGGAACTCGCGTCCCGGCAGCAACGCGCCCTTATCTTCACGCAGTTTCGCGAGATGACCGACCCGATCGCGGCGTACCTGAAGGACGTTTTTAACGCCCCCGGCCTCGTCCTGCACGGCGGGACCAGCATTCCGAAGCGGCGGGAGATGGTGGAGCGGTTTCAGCAGGAGGACGGCCCGCCGTTCTTTGTGCTGTCGATCAAGGCGGGCGGAACGGGGCTGAACCTCACTGCGGCCGCCAATGTCATCCACTTCGACCGCTGGTGGAACCCGGCGGTCGAGAACCAGGCGACCGACCGCGCGTTCCGCATCGGCCAGAAACAAAACGTGCTCGTCCACAAGTTCATCTGCCGCGGCACCGTCGAAGAACGCATCGATGACCTCATCGAAAACAAAATCGGCCTCAGCACCGAGTTGCTTGGCGATACCGGGGCGGAGAAGATGCTGACCGAAATGAGCGACAAGGATCTGCTCAACTTCGTCTCGCTCGACTTGAAGCGCGCGACGAGCGACTAAAACCAGCCGCGACGCTACGCGTAGCGCGTCTTCGCCGGACGCGCTACGCGTAGCGTTGCGGCGACTGGAGAGTGCGATATGTTCTGGAGCTACAAGCCCTACGTCAGTGTTGCCCAGCGTCGCGGCAAGGCGATTCGAGAGATGTCTGCGCTGCGAAAGAAGGGTCGGACGATCACGCCGATCGAGGAGATCGAAGGACGCAAGATCGCCAGGACGTTTTGGGGCGAAGCCTGGTGCAAGCACATCGAATGCCTCAGCGATTTCGAATCGCGCCTCGGCCGGGGCAGGACGTACGTGAAGAACGGTTCGGTCTGCCACCTGGAGATCAAGAAAGGCAAGATCGAGGCGATGGTGTGCGGCAGCGAGTTGTACGAAATCTCGGTCAACATTGATGCGCTGCCGAAGACGTCGTGGGACGCGATCAAGAAAAAATGCTCCGGCCAGATCGGCTCGGCGGTCGAGCTGCTTCAGGGGAAGTTTTCGACCGAGGTGATGACGCTTTTGACGCACCCCGACAACGGCATGTTCCCGCACGCCGATGATTTTCGTCTCTCCTGCAACTGCCCTGATTTCGCCCGCCTCTGCAAGCACCTCGCTGCGGTGCTGTACGGGGTGGGGGCGCGGCTGGATGCCGCACCCGAACTGCTCTTCACATTGCGAGGGGTTGACCATTTTGAGCTGATCGAAGCCGCCGCCGGCGCGTCGGCGAGTGCGAAAACGTCGGATTCCGAGACGATTTCCGAAAGCGATCTGGCGGATGTGTTCGGAATCGACTTGGTTGCTTCAGCGCCCGCGAAGCCCAAAAAGCCGTTGAAACCGAAGCAGCCGAAGGCGAAGAAGCCGCTCCCGAACGCGAAAAAGTCAGAAAAATTGAAGAAATCTAAGAAGTCGAAGCGTACCGCATGACACGCCCGACCAATTCCACTATCGTTTTCGCGGTCTTATGCGGCATGGATGGTTTGCTATCGCCCTGATCGTCGGGGCATCTTCTTTCGCAATCGCACAAACGACTCAGCAGGCGACTCCGCCGACGACGACGCGATACACGCCCACCGTCTCAATTCACCGAACCGACACGCCCCCCGTCATCGACGGCGTGATGGACGACGCCGCGTGGCGCGATGCCGCCGTCATCTCTGATTTTCAGCAGGTCAGCCCGCTCGAAGGTGCCAGGCCCACCGAGCGCACCGAAACCCGCGTCACCTACGATGCCGACAACCTTTACGTCGGCATCTACTGCTACGACGCCGACGCCAAAGGCATTCTCGCCAAGCAGATGGCGCGCGATGGCGATGTGGCGTCGGACGACACGTTCACCGTCAGTTTTGATCCGTTCAACGACCAGCGCAACGGCTACTGGTTTGAAATTTCCGCCGCCGGGTGCAAGCGGGACGGGACGGTGGAAAACTCGTCCACCGTTCGCATCGAGTGGGACGGCATTTGGTACCTGAAGACGAAGATCACCGACACCGGGTGGTTCGCCGAGATCGCGATCCCGATGAAGACGATTTCGTTCAACGCCGATACCGATGTCTGGGGCTTCAACGTCGGCCGCACGATTAGGCGGAAGCAGGAGACGGTTCGCTGGGCGGGCATTTCGCGTGCCAGCGCGGTGCGCAACGTCGGCAACGCCGGCCGGATTGAAGGGATCGGCGGTTTGAACCAGGGGCTCGGCCTCACGCTCAAGCCGTTTGTCACCGGCACGTACGATCTCGACGACAACGACATCGAGATCAAGCCCGGCTTCGATCTGTTCTACCGTCTCACCCCGTCGATTACCGCGGCGCTGACCGTGAACACCGATTTCGCGGAGGCGGATGTGGATACGCGGCGGGTGAATCTTACGCGGTTCCCGCTGTTCTTCCCGGAGAAGCGTACGTTCTTCCTCCAGGATGCCGGCATTTTTAGCTTCGGCGGGATCGGCGAAACGCCGTTGCCGTTCTTCTCGCGGCGTATCGGGATTGCGAATGGCCAGCAGAAAGACCTCCTCGCCGGACTGAAACTTGCCGGCCGGCAAGGGCCGCTCAATTTCGGCGTCCTGGATGTGCAGATGTACCCCGACGACGATCTGGGGGACAAGAATCTGTCGGTCGTCCGCGCGTCTTATGATGTGCTCGAGCAATCCAACATCGGCTTCATCGCGACCAACGGCGATCCTTCCACGCCCGGCGACAGCTCGCTGGTCGGCGTCGATTTCAACTACCGCAAGAACGCCCCCGACGGAACGATTTATGAAGCTCACGCCTGGGCACAGGCCGCGAACAACAGTCCCGATGACACGTCCGACGCCAGCGACGGAACCGATTCGGCGTTCGGGCTGAACTTCAACTACCCCAACGACGCCTGGTTGTTTGCCGCCGGCTGGTACCAGGTCGGCCCGAACTTCCGCCCGGCGCTCGGCTTCGTGCAGCGGCGCGGGGTGAACAAGTACTCGATGGACCTGCGCCGCCGCTGGAACAACTCGCTGGGGCTGAAGCGGATCGATCTGGCGCTCTACGTCGATGTGTTCACCAACCTGCACCAGGAACTCGAAACCGCCGGCGTCGAGTTTCCGCGGCTGGATTTTGAGAATGATGCCGGCGACACCCTCGCGGTCGGAACCGTCTACAACCGCGAGGCGTTTGACAATGCGTTCGACATCGCCAACGACGTCACCATCCCCGGCGGCGATTACGGGTTCGTGCGCGGTTTCGCACAGATCAGCACGTCGGACGCCCGGCCCGTCGCGGCGACCGTCAAATACGCCGGCGGGCAGTTCTACGACGGCACGCGGGATGATTACATCGGTGCGCTCGAATTCCGTCCCACCGCCTCCATCTACGCCACGATCGAGGCCGAATGGAACGACGTCCACCTCCCCGACGGCGAGTTCCTGGTCCGCATTTTTCGCACGCGATTCAACATGCTTTTCTCACCGGATCTGTCGTGGAACAACAGCGTCCAATACGACAACATGAGCGAGTCCGGCAGCTTCAACAGCCGCGTGCGCTGGGAGTTTGAGCCGGGCCAGGAACTATTCGTCGTGCTGGCGCGCGGGTTCACCATCGACGACGGAACCTGGAACGCGAGCGAAACCCAGTTCACCATGAAGTGCGGCGTGACGCTGCGGTTCTGAAAAAAACAATTTCCGAAAAATCGCCCGGCGCTGCGCGATTGTCGTGACAAATGCGCAGCGCCGCCGGTCTATACAGAGGACAACCTCGCGCCATACGCCCATGAAGCCGCAGGACTTGTCCGGCGCGTGGAGGGGGGCTCGTCGTACTCGCACGGGGCGGGCCCGGTGGCTTCATAGGAGCGCGCTGCATCTCGCACTTCGGCACGATGTGTTTGGACATCGCGCGAAGGATTCGCGATGATCGAGTCATGCGATACGCACTGCTACTTTCGATGCTGCTAACGACCCTTGTGACGGCGCAGACCACGCAGCCCACCGATACCCCCACGGCCGCGCCGGCGACGAAGCCGGTGGCGGATCGGTCGAAGCCGGTGGGGATGTGCGTGTTGTTCGATCAAACCGTCGCCGACCTGGGGATCGACGGCGCGATGAAGTTCTATCACTGTACGAGCAACGCGCATCGCCGCTACGCGCGGTCGGAGTCGGAGTTTTATGTCGCGGTGAACAAGCTGGTGCGCGTGGTGAAAGAGAAGCACGGTGAGGACCAGGCGAAGATCGTGCGCACGATCTGTGGAGACAGCGACGATTACAGCGACGTGACCGTGATGGAGGACGGCGATAGCGCCGCGATACAAAGGCCGGGGCAGACGCCGTTCCCGATGATAAAAATCGAGGGGAAATGGCACTTCTCGTTGCCCGACTGGTTCGACATCGTCGGCGAGGAGCAGATCGTCGCACTTCGATTGCACTACGAAGCCGCCGCCGACCGCGCCGACGCGGTGCGGGAGAAGATCGAATCGGGGGAGTACAAGACGATGGAGCAGATTACCGAGGCGTTGGACGTGGACGAGCCCGCGACCGAATAGCGACCCCCCCCCCACGCCCTTGCGGCGGCGGGCCGTTTGCTTATCGTTTCCGGATTGACCTTTTTATTTGGAGTACACTCATGGCAGGCCCGCTCGATTTTGGTGTTCAAAGCTACTGTTTCCGCGATTTCAAAGACAACGCCGATGTCGCGCAGAAGGTGCGTGAGATCGGGGTGGATAAGATCGAAGTCTGCGGCGTTCACGCCGACCTGAACAAGCCCGAGACGTTCGGAAACGTCGTCAAGACGTACAACGACGCGGGCGTGGAAGTGATCTCGATCGGCGTGCAGACGTTCAGTGGCGCGGACACCGAGGAGAAGTGGTTCGAGTGCGCCAAGATCGCCGGCGCGAAGCACATTTCGGCGCACTTCCGGGTCGATAGCTTTGAACCCGCGATCAAGAAGACGGCGGCGCTGTGCCGCAAGTATGGGATCAAGGTCGGCATCCACTGCCACGGCGGGTACATGTTCGGCGGGAGCGCGGACGTGATCGGGCACCTGATCAAGATCGGCGAAGGCGAGATCGGTCTGTGCATCGACACCGCATGGTGCATGCAGGCGGCGGGCAGCCCCGTGAAGTGGGCCGAGCAGTTCGCAGGACAGATCTACGGCATCCACTACAAGGACTTCACCTTCGACCGCGCCGCCAAGTGGACCGACGTGGTCGTCGGCACGGGCAACCTCGATCTGCCCGCGTTCGTGGCGGCGCTGAAGACAGGCAAGTTCGACGGGATGGCGGTCATCGAATACGAAGCCGACCCGTCGAACCCGGTGCCGGCGCTGACCGAATGCGTCAAGAAGATGCGCGCGGTCGGATGATCGGTCGTTGTTTGGAGCCGGGGGGCATAAGCCCCCGCGTCTGCCTCGCGTGAGCGACGCGCGGGCTTACGCTCGTGGTTCAATGGACGCGATTGCGGAGGATGCATCTCATCATGTCAGACCAAATCAACGTGGCGATCATCGGTTGCGGGGGCATGTCTCACTCGCATGGGGACGCGCTGAATCGTATTCCGGAAGCCAATGTTGTCGCGCTTTGCGACATCAATCCGGAGAACATGGACCGGCTGTGGAAGTCGAAGTTCGGCGCGCGGAAAGAAGTTCGCCGGTACGACTCGATGGAGAAGCTCCTGGCGAGCCCGCCGAAGGGGCTGGACGCGGTGATTATCGTCACGCCGCACACGCTGCATTTCTCGCAGGCGATGGCAGCGCTGGATGCGGGGTATCACGTGCTGGTGGAAAAGCCGATGGTCACCAGTTCCGCACACGCGAAAAAGCTGGCGGAGAAAGTGAAGAAGACGGGGCTGCTGCTTCAGGTGGCGTTCCAGGCGAGCTATAGCTGCGAGTTCGCGTACATCCGCGACGTGCTGAAGAAAGGCGGGCTTGGCGAGTTGCAGACGGTGACGGCATGGAGTCACCAGGGCTGGAAACCCCGCGACGGCATGAAGCGGTCGTGGCGTCATGATCCGAAGCTGTCGGGCGGCGGGCAGATGTACGACACCGGCGCGCACCTGTTCAACGCCATCGCGTGGTGCCTGGATCGGCCGGTCGAAGAGGTCTTCTGCTGGATCGATAACAAGGGCATGCCGGTGGACATCAACGCCGTGATGACCATCCGCTGGCAAGGCGGCGTGCTGGGGACCGCGACCATCTCGGGAAACAACCCCGGCTGGGACGAAGGCATCATCATCGCCGGCGACAAAGGCCGCATCCACACCGGCATTCATGGCGGGAGGCTGGAACATTTCGACGCGCGGGGGAAGATCAAATACCCGCCGGTGAATTTCCCGCACTACAGCCCGGACCAGAACTTCATCCACTGCCTGCTCGGCAAAGCAACGCCGATGTGCCCCGTGCGGTACGGCATCCTGCATTCGTGGCTGATGGACGGGCTCTACAAGAGCGCCAAGACCAGGGCGCCGGTGAAACTCAGCAAGCCGCCGTTGCCGGTGGAAGCGCCTAAGAAGGAACGCACCACCGGCAACGCCAGCCTGCAAGCATTGACCGCGGCGGAGAACGCGGTCAATCCGTGTTGACTTCCGGTTCCCTCTCCCTTTTTGGGGGAGAGGGGACGCTTGCCGCTCGCGGGTAGCTCGCGAATGTCGAGCGTCCCCCTCACCCCGGCCCTCTCCCCCACAAGGGAGAGGGAGGTAAGACTACGTGTAATGCAGCTGCGCCGACGCCACCGCGTCGCCGTGCGGGACGATGCGCAGCCAGTGAGCGCTGAGCCCGGTCGGGAAAACGTCGATGATGCTGTCAGACGTTTCCAGCGTCTTGTACTTCACGAACTTGCCGTGGCCGTGCAGGTCGAGTTCGATGTCGAACTTGATTGGCTTGCCGGCGTTGTGGGTGATTTCGATGCACTTGTGCTCGAAACCGGTCATGAGGTAGGGGTCGCTGGCGACGCCTGACTTGACGGGCGCATCCCACCACGGGCCGCCCCAGCCTTTGGGCTTGCCGAAGCTCCAGAGGTCGTCGGTCTTGCCCATCCAGATGCCCGATTGCGGCTCGGCGGTCGTCGGGCTCGCGCCGTGGGAGGGGCTGGCGTTGTCGGAGCCCAGCACGAGCATGCCGCGCCAGGTGCAGAAATCGCCATGCACCCAGAGGTGCGTGCTGATCGGTCGCACGCCCCAGACCTGGTTGCCGTACGCCCAAGGCGACAGTTCGTAGAACATGCCGTGGTGGTCCATGAGGAAGCGTTCGTGCTCCACTTCGCGGATGCGAGGCCATTCGGTCTGCCACTTGTGATCGAAGCAGTGGCTGGCTTTGGGCAGGCGATAGGTGCGCCATTTTTTGTCGGAGTTGGTGAAGACTTTCATGATCGCCGACGCCTGGTCCCAGCCGGTGGCGAAGATCGTCCCCCCGAACCCGCCTCGGCCGGAGATGCAGGTGAAGGGTTTTTGCTCGAGGATCGTCCAGGTCTTGCCGTCGAACTCGGCGAGTCGTCCCTGCGACTGCTTGCCCGCCCAGTCGGCCTCGTGGTACTCGTTCGAGCAAACCACCAGCCGGCCGAAGTGGCAGTAGCAGTCCTTGAAGTGAACCTTGCCTTCGCCCATCGTGCCGAGAATCTCCTGCAAATCGAAAATCTGCACGCATTCGAGCGTGTGGACGTTCAGCTCGAACAGCTCGCCTTCCATCGCCAGGACGTACACCTTGTTGTCCGGGTCGGTGAGGTGCCACGTCGTGCCGCAGACGCGCAGCGGCTGAAGTTCCTTGACGGTGCGGATCTTGTGATTGGCATCGATCACGTGCGGGCCGATGACGATCTGGTTGGAAGCGTAATGGACGAAGCGGTTGGTGTAGGTCCCGTCGACGCCGCGAGTTTCTTCGACGATTTCCATGCTCAGGTCGGCATGAATGCGCCTCAGCGACACGCCGCGGCCGGACTTTTCCTTGTGGGAGTTGTAGTTCAGCACGTACAACTCGCCGGCCCAGGGCATGAGACAGCCGACGCCGATTTCCGATCGCGGCGGACCCAGGTCAGCGACCTGCGCCAGGTGGGGGAAGACGCCGGAGACGTTTTGGTAGAGCTTGTTTTCCATACGATTCGCTTACTCCTCCGCGCCGATGTCGGCCGCGGCTTGGTGAAGGGGGTCGATAAGAGAAGACACTTGAGATTCGTTGATGCGCCCCGCGAGCGTGAGGCCCGCGAACGCGGGTTTGCCGATGGCGATACCCAGGGCGTCTTCGGCGCGGTGTTCGTTTCGGACGAGATACGCGTGGCCGGCTTCACGGACGCGTTTCAGCCGCGACAGCAGCGCGGGCATGCCGCCAAGGGGCTGGCGATCGGTGTAGAGGTTTTGGACGTCGTCGTCGGCCATGCCCGCGAGGATCGGCACGCCGACGCCGGATTGCTCGGCAGGATAAAGGCCGCTGACCGCCAGCGCGTCGTCCGACGATTGCGCCGGCCGGGCCTGGTAGAGATAGACGACCTGGCTTTGCCAGAGAACGCCGAGCGCGACATGCAGTTTGAAGCTTTTCAGGTGCTCGATCGCGGTCGCGGCGCGACGCAGCAGTCCCGAGCCGTACATCGCCTGAACGCTGAGCACGTGCATCGCCGGCCCTGGGACGTAGCGGCGATCGGGCGTCTGTCGCGCCACGCCGATGGAGGCGAGCGTTTTGAGCAGCCGGTTGATGCGCGTGGGTTCGAGACTCAGCCTTCTCGCCATCTCCCGCGACCCCACCGGTTCTCCCGCGACCGCCAGCGCGCGAAGGACGACCAGGCCGTCTATCAGCGACTGATTAGGTTGGGCGGGCAACTCTGCCATCGGTGCTATAATAGCATCATCCGGACGGGATGCAACGGTTTTTTTGCGTGGGGACGGTTTGTGGTGGGGAAGTCGCCCTGCGGGCTACCGCGAAACGGGGGGTGGGGTGGGTACAATCGCTCGCGTGATTACTGCTTTTCATCACCCGGGGTTCGCTGCGGATATTGGGCAGCACGTGATGCCGATGCGGAAGTTTCAGCTCGTCGCGGACGTGCTGCGGGAGTGCAATTTCGTGTCGTTGGAAACGCCCGATCCGGTGAGCGAGGCGGACGTGCTGCGCGTTCACGATGCGGCGTACGTCGAGGCGATCAAAACGGGTTCGCCGCGCGGGTTGGCGGAGAGTCAGAAGTTCCCGTGGTCGAGCACGATCTACCCCAGCGTGCTGCTCACCAGCGGCGGGGTGTACGCGGCTTCGCGGCGCGCGCTTGATACGGGCATCGCGGCGTCGCTGTGCAGCGGGTTTCATCATTCGCATGCGGCGCGCGGGGAGGGGTTTTGCACGTTCAACGGTCTGATCGTCGCGATCGACCGCCTGCTGGCCGAGGGCGCGATCCGAACGGCGGCGGTGCTGGATATGGATCTGCACTATGGCAACGGCACGGCGCTGCTCCTGCACGATCGGCCGTACGCGCGGCAGCTCTCGATCTACGGCAATGACTACTGGGACAACACGCCCTACAGCGAGGTAAGCACGCGCCATCATATCGACGGGGCGAACCACCGTTCCGTCGCGCTCCCGAACGGCTGCGACCGTGCGACCCTGCTGGGCATCATGGCCGATTCGCTTCCAACGCTCGTCACCGCAGGAAAGCCCGATCTCCTGCTTTACCAGGCCGGCGCCGACCCGTATTTCGAGGACCCGTATTCGCCGTTGAAGCTGGATCACGATGATCTGCTGGAGCGCGACCGCGTCGTGTTCCAGTTCGCCCGCGCCCACGCGATCCCCATCGCCTGGGTCTTGGCGGGGGGGTATACGAAGGACGTGTCGAACGTGGTGAAAGTCCACACGAACACATTCATGGCGGCGCGGGACGTTTTTGGAGGGCCACGGGTGTAATGGAAGCCACGGGCGTGAGCCCGTGCGTCTTCCGCCGCGCGCGATATCATCCGGATCATGCCCGTATACCTCTTCACGATCCACGGCTACCGAACATGGATGCCCGACCATCCCGACGGCTACACGCGTAAGAACGAAGGCGTTTTTGCACCCGATGATGCGATGAACGAAAGCTACGCGCGCCGGTCCGCGTTCGATGAGATCCGATTCGATGTCATGCGTCAGAAAACGGTGGTCGATGCCTGCATCGAATTTTGTCAGACCATCTCAGCGAGGCTTTACTACGGCGTATGCGTGGATACGCATGTCCATCCCCTGGTCGGATGGACCGACGATCGAGAGTGGGGACGAATCCACGATCGGCTCAAGAGCGTGATTGCACTGAAGCTGGCGCGTAGTGAGGGGGTGAAGGACCGGCGGTGGCTTGCTTCGGGGCGGAGCGGAGAGCGCGTGGAAACGTCGGAGCACTTCGGGCATCTGATGACGGTCTATCTGCCCGATCATGTGGGCTATACTTATTTTGACCCCAAAGCCATGGAAGACGCACGGGCTCACGCCCGTGGCTCTTGAAACGGATACCGATGCAACGATTCTCCCCCGGCGATTTTTCGATCGAACTGCCTGCCGTTGTGGATGGCGATGTGCGCGCGGCGGTGGAGCGCGCGAGTGGTGCGTTTGTGGGGTGGCGGGGGACGACGCTGGCGGAGCGGGAGGGGTGTTTGAAGCGGGCGCAGGAACGCCTTGCGGGGAAGAAGGAGGCGCTCGCGTACGGGATCGCACTGGAGACGGGGAAGCCGATCACCGAGGCGCTCGGGGAAATCGGAGCGGTCATTGCGAAGATCGACCTGGCGATCGCGGACGCCCGGCGGTATTTGGCGGAGCAAACCGAGGCGGACTGTGCAAATCCGAATAGCATCCGTCGGCGGCCCCGGGGCGTGGCGGGGGTGATCGGGCCGTTTAACTTTCCGGTCCACCTGGCGCACGGGGCGATTACGGCGTATCTGCTTGCAGGTAATACAGTTATATTCAAGCCATCGCCATTGGCGGCGGGCGTTTGCGGGGTGTACGGGGAGCTGATGCGGGAAAGTTTTCCTGAGGGTGTGTTCGAGATCGTCCAAGGCGGCGCGAGCGTCGGGCAGGCGATGGTGAGCCACCCGGCGGTGCGGTCGGTCTGCTTCACGGGATCGGTCACGGCGGGGCGGGCGATCGCGAAGGCGACCGCGGAGGACCTGTCGAAAGACGTCGCGCTGGAACTAGGCGGCAAGAATGCGGCGATTGTGCTGGC
Source organism: Tepidisphaerales bacterium (assembly GCA_038215325.1). GTDB lineage: Bacteria > Planctomycetota > Phycisphaerae > Tepidisphaerales > Tepidisphaeraceae > BPJO01. The sequence continues at coordinate 15,496 of JBBQQZ010000003.1, forward strand.
GGATGCGGATCTGGAACTTGCAGCACAAAGCGTCGCCGAGGCGATGTGCCTGACGTCGGGGCAGCGGTGCAACTCGACCAGCCGCGTGCTGGTCGATCAACGCGTCGAATCAACCTTCATCGATCTGTTGCGCGCGAAGCTAGGCGCTTTCGTCCCCGGCGATCCGCTTTTGGCGACGACGAAGCTTGGTCCGGTCGTGTCCGACATCGCGAAGCAGCGATACGTGGAGACGATCGGACAACCGCTCGACTGGATCGTTGCCGGCGGCGCGCTGGAGAGTGTGGCGGGCAAGCGCGGGCACTATGTGTTGCCGGCGGTGGCGCGCGCTCCGCTTCGCGTCGCGGCTAACCTCCCGATTTTCAGGGACGAGGTGTTTGCACCGGTGGTGGTGGTCGTGGCGACAACGTCGGATGAGGCAGCGATCGGTCTGGCTAACGCAACCGACTACGGGCTTACGACCAGTGTTTTCACGCCCGATCGCGATCGGTTCCTGGCGATGGTTGATCGGCTGGAGGCGGGCAACGTGTATCAGAATCTCCCGACGACCTTCTCTCCCGGCACGCTTCCGTTCGGCGGCTGGAAAAACAGCGGCAACGGTCGGCCGGGGGGACGCGGGTTCGTGCGGTTCGCGACCGACGAGCAGGTCGTGCAAATGAAGAAATGACCTCGCGATCCCGCCGAATTGTTTCCAGACCGCTATTTTCTTGCCGATTCGATCTCGCCGCGCTACGCTAAACGTCGTGGCTGACTACGATTACGCCGCAACCTCGCCAAGTCTGCTCACTCAGTTGAAACGGCGATTTCCCAAGGGCATGCGACGCGTCAACTGGATGCTGGGCATCTGGGGCGTGGTCGTGCTGCTGTTTCTTTATTTTCCGATCGTCGTGCTGGTCACCTGGTCGTTCAACGACATGGATTACAGTACGCAGTGGAACCAGTTCACGACGCGCTGGTACGAGGCGTTCTGGGCGAAGTGCGCGCTGGACATGCGTGACTGGTTCGCCGCCGTCGGCGACCGCTTGCTGCTCTGGTCTGCCGGGTGGGCGGCGTGGATGAAGATGGCGGGCATCGCGAGCTGGCTCACGAACTACGCGCAGAGCAGCCCCGAACCGGGCTGGATCGCGCGGCAGTTCATCAAGCTGCTGAACGTCGCCGGCGCTGAAAGTGCGTCCGACGTGCTGAAGACCGTTCCGCCGCAGGTAAGGGGGCAGATCTCGCGGCTGGTCGAGGGGCTGACGAACAGCCTGTTTGTGGGGGTGATTTCCACGTTCTTCGCGGTGTTGCTGGGGACGGTGAGCGCGTGGATCACGTTCAAGTACAAGTACCCGCTGCACAACGCGTTGCGCACGCTGGTGGCGGTGCCGATGATCGTGCCGGAGATCATCATGGGCGTGAGCCTGCTGAGCTTTATCACGCTGGCGGGCACGTCGCTGGGCTACATCGGCATTCCGCTGGAACGCGGATACCTGGCGATTGTGATCGCGCACGTGACGTTTTCGTTCCCGTTCGTGATGGTGACGATCCAGGCGCGCCTGGCGGGCATCGATCCGGCGCTGGAAGAGGCGGCGATGGACTTGGGCGCCACGCCATCGGTGGCATTCTGGAAAGTGATCGTGCCCTACCTGATGCCGGCTATCATCAGTGGTGTGTTGATGGCGTTTACGTTGTCGCTGGACGATTTCATCGTGACCTATTTTGTGACCGACGGCGGGTCTGAGACGCTGCCGATCCGCATTTACGGGGCCGTCAAGCAGCGCCCCGCGATGTTGCACGTCGTCTCGACCGTGATGATCGGCATCACGCTGCTGATGGTATTGATGTCTGAGATTATCAAACGATTCAACCGCTGACTCTTAACTCTTTTTACTGGAGGCCTCTATGTATTGGATGAAGAAGCTCGCAACCGCCGCTGTCGCGGCCTGTTCGTTTGCGTTTGCCGGCTCCGCCGGGGCGCAGGAATTGAACCTGTTCGCATGGTCGGAATACGTTCCGCAGTCGGTGCTCGACGGGTTCACCAAGGAAACTGGCATCAAGGTGAACTACGAAAGCTACGCCAGCAATGAGGAAATGCTCGCCAAGCTGCTGGCCGGCGGGAAGTACGACCTGATCCAGCCTTCGGAGTACGTGATCGAAGCGCTGAAAAAGGAGGGGAAGCTGACCGAACTGGATCACGCCAAGATCCCGAACATCAAAAACCTGGACCCGGTGTTCACCAAGTTTTCGTACGACGTGGGCAACAAGGTGTCCGTCCCCTGGATGGCCGGAACGGTGGGCATTGCCTACAACAAGCAGAAGATCAAGGAGCCGATCACGGGTTACAAGGATGTGTTCAGCGGCAAGTACGCCGGCAAGATCGTCGTGTTGGATGACGGCCGGGAAATCCTGAGCTGGGCGCTGAATGTGCAGGGCAAGGACATCAACAAGATCGACGACGCGGCGATCGACGGCGCGCGTCCGCTGATCAAGGGCTGGTTGCAGCAGGTGAAGCTGTACGACAGCGACAGCCCGAAGACCGCGCTGCTGAATGGCGACGTCGATATCGGCATCGTCTGGTCGGGCGAAGGCGCGATCCTGCTGAACGAAGCCCCCGACAAGTTCGCCTGGGTGTTGCCGGCCGAGGGGACGCATCGGTTCATCGATAATCTGGCGATTCCCAAAACCGCGCCCAATTCCGAGGCGGCGTACAAGTTCATCAACTACATCCTCAAACCCGAGGTCAGCAAGCTCATCAGCGAAGAGTTCCCCTACACCAACCCCAACCTGGAGGCCCGCAAGCTGCTGGAAGAAGCCGCCCAGAAGAACATCGCCAGCTACCCGCCAGCGGATGCGAAGCTGGATATCTTCCTCGACATCGGCACGGCGGCGTCGAAGGTGGATGAGCTTTACACGAACGTAAAGTCGCAGTGAGTGGATCAACGATTGGGGTGGCGGCTTAAGCCGCCACCCCGTACGTCAATGGGCTTTGTCGAAAGTGGTGGACATGGCAGCGGTACCGGGAGATTTTGAGGCGCCGGGGATCGGGCGCAGGCCGGGGCTGTTGGCGTGGCTGCTACTGGCACCGCTGCTGCTGTGGCTGGGCGTGTTCGTGATCGTGCCGACGATCATCATGATCGTCTTCAGTTTCAGCGGCCGCGACGCGCTGGGGGAGATCGTCTACACGCCGACGCTCGAAAACTATCGCCGGTTCATCACGCTCGATCAGATGATGCCGGTGTTCGTCGCGATCGGCCTGGCGGTGCTGTCGGGCGGAGTGGCGGTTGCGATTTCGCTCACGCGATGGGGCTGGCGGATGCTCGGCGGCTCGCTGGGTCTGCTCGTCCCGATCGCGTCGGGGCTGGTGGTGCTGGGCGCGGTGATCGCGATCGATGTCGTGCTCATGCACCGCTTCGCATCGACGTTCGATTTCGCCAAAATCGCCTCCTACGACCCTGTCGGCGCCAAGGCGACGTTCATCTGGGATTTGAATCTTCACCTGCTGTTTTTGCCTCTGTGCAGCATCCTGGGTACCAGCGTGATGTGGAGCCTGATCGCGCCCACAGGCATGGAGGCACACGGAACCCGCAAGCTCATCGTCGCGTGCGCCCTGTCGACCGCCGCGGGTGTGTTTTACGCGGGGATCAACCTGGTGCTGCTGGTGCATCTGCGTGGGGTGGAATACGAATCGATGCCGCTGCATCTGGTGGCGCTCGGGCCGCAGATGCTTCGGATCTTTGTCGTCAGCGTCAACTACGCCGCGTTCGCCACCGCCATCTGCGTGGTCATGGGGTATCCGGTTGCCTACTTTATCGGCAAGGCGCCGGACAAGTGGCGCAACATGCTGCTGATGCTGGTGATGATTCCGTTCTGGACCAGTTTTTTAGTGCGCACGTACGCGTGGGTGACGATCCTGCGGAACGAAGGCGTGCTAAATTCGCTGCTCCTCAACCTGGGATTGATCACCGAGCCGTTCAATCTGTATCCTTCCCAAACTGCGGTGATGATCGGGCTGGTTTACACGTATTTGCCGTTCATGATCCTGCCGATTTACACGAGCATCGAGCGGTTGGACAACGCGCTGGTGGAGGCGGCGTTTGATCTTGGGGCGTCGCCGCTTCGGGCATTTAACGGCGTCATTTTGCCGCTGACCAAGCCGGGCGTGGTGGCCGGGATATTGCTGGTGTTTGTGCCGGCGGTCGGGATGTTCGCAGTCAACGACGTACTAGGCGGCCGGCAAGAGATGCTGATCGGCAACGTGATCGAGCGCCAGTTCACTGCCGCGAGGGATAAGCCGTTCGGATCGGCGCTGGGAATGCTGCTGCTGGTGATGTTCAGCATCACGTACTACCTCATGAACCGCCGCCGGGCGGGAGCACCGGACTAAGATTGGTCATGCCGGCAACCGAGTCACAACTTCCGCTCCTCATCGGCGACGCCCGCGTGCAGACTGCCGGCGACTTGGTCGTTCGCAATCCGTGGGACGGATCGACCGTCGCCCGCGTCGCGATGGGCGATGCGTCGCACCTGGACAAAGCGATCGAGGTCGCCGATCGCGCTTTGGATCAAACCCGCGCCCAGCCGCCTCATGAGCGCGCGGCGCTGCTGCTGCGTGTGGCGGAGGAGATCGAGAAGCGCAAAGCGGAGTTGGCGAATCTGATCGTCGCCGAGGCGGGCAAGCCGATCGTATTGGCCGAGGGGGAAGTGGCGCGCGCGGTGGTGACGTTCACCTCCGCCGCCGACGAAGCGAGGCGCTGGCCGGGCGAATCGCTGGATGCGGGGGCATTTTCACCCGGTGCCGGCTACATCGCGATCAGCAAGCGTGTGGCGGCGGGGGTGGTGTACGGGATGTCGCCGTTCAATTTCCCGCTCAACCTTGTGGCGCACAAGCTGGCCCCCGCCATCGCGTGCGGGGCGTCGATCGTGTTGAAGCCGTCGCCGCGCACGCCGCTATCGGCGCTGGCGCTGGCGAAGATCATCCTCGATGCCGGCGCGATCCCGGGACAGGTGAATGTCATCACCGTTCCGAATGATTTGGCGACCCGGCCGATCGACGATCCACGCGTGAGGGTCGTCAGTTTCACCGGTAGCGCGCCGATTGGCTGGGCAATCAAGCAGAAGGCGCTCAAGCAAAAAGTGACGCTCGAACTTGGCGGCAACGCGGCGGTGATCGTGCATGAGGATGCGATCGTCGAAGAAGCCGTCCCGATGATCGCGGCGGGCATTTTTGCCAACGCGGGGCAGTCGTGCATCAGCGTGCAGCGGGTGATCGTGCATCGCTCGATCTACGACCGCTTCAAGTCGGCACTGGTGACGTATACAAAAGAAAAGATCCACGCCGGCGACCCCACCCGCCGAGACGTGCTGGTCGGCCCGATGATTACGGCCGAGGCGCGCGACAAGGTGATCGCGTTGATCGATAGCGCCCAAGCCAAAGGTGCCAGACTTCTGACCGGCGGCAAGATCGACGGCCCGTGCGTCGAACCGACGCTCCTTGAAAACGCTTCCGCCGACCACGACATCTGTCGTGAAGAGGCCTTCGCGCCGCTGGCGGTGTTGTCGGCGTACGATTCATTCGACGACGCGCTCAAGCAGGCCAACGACAGTCCGTACGGATTGCAGGCGGGCGTCTTCACGCACGACATCGGGCGCATCATGAAGGCGTTCCACACACTCGATGTTGGCTCGGTGCTGATCAACCAGACCCCGACCTACCGCATCGACAACCTCCCCTACGGCGGCACCAAAGACTCCGGCTTCGGCCGCGAAGGGCCGCGCTGGGCGATGGAAGATATGACGGAACTGAAGACGCTCGTGATCAGGCAGGTTTGAATAGGCCACAGATTGCACAGATAAGACAGATGAAGAAACCTATCCACGTATCTTCACGAATCGACACGAATGAAAGGCATTCGATTTATTCGTGTCGATTCGCGAAGATTCGTGGATCAGTTTTTTCTGCATCTGTGTCATCGGTGTCATCTGTCGCCTATTCCCCGTTCGATGAAACAGGAAACCCATGAACCCGATGGTCGAATTCAAAAAGATCCGCAAGCAGTGGGGTAGCTTCACGGCCGTCGATAACGTTGATTTACAGATCGCGGCGGGAGAGTTTCTTACGTTGCTGGGGCCTTCGGGATGCGGCAAGACGACGATGCTGCGCATGATCAGCGGCTTTGAATCGCCCACCAGCGGCCAGGTGCTGCTCGACGGCGTCGATGTAACCGGCCAGCCGCCTTACCGGCGACAGGTCAACCAGGTCTTCCAGAGCTACGCCTTGTTTCCTCACCTGAGCGTGCGCGAAAACATCGAGTTCGGCCTGAAGATGAAGAAGGTTGCCAAGGCCGAGATGGATACGCGCGTTGCCGAGGCCGTACAGATGGTCGCGCTCGGCGGGATGGAAGACCGCAAGCCCAGCCAACTCTCCGGCGGCCAGCGGCAACGCGTGGCGCTCGCCCGCGCGATCGTCAACCGCCCGAAAGTGCTCCTGCTCGACGAACCCCTCTCCGCGCTCGATGCCAAGCTCCGCCATATCATGCAGGTCGAATTGAAACGCCTGCAAACCAAGCTCGGCATCACCTTCGTCTTCGTCACGCACGATCAGGAAGAGGCGCTGACGATGAGCGACCGCATCGCGGTCATCAATAAGGGCCGCATCGAGCAACTCGCGACCGTCGATGAGATCTACCACCATCCCAAGACGACGTTCGTCGCCAACTTCATCGGCCTGGCGAATATCATCGGCGCTGAAGTGCAGGGGCGCATGGGGAGCATCATCCGTGTGAAACTGGAAGGCGGGCTGGAACTGGAAGTGAAGACCAACGGCTTCTGCCCGGAATCGACCAAGGCGCTGGTAAGCATCCGCCCGGAAAAGATCAATGTCACCCCCACCAAGCCCGAAGGCGAGAACGTCTTCGAGGCCACCGTGACGGCAGAGATTTTCAAGGGCGCCACCGACGAACTGACCGTCACCACCGAAGGCGGCCTGGAACTCACCGTCCTGGTCGCCAACGAGGGCCTCATGGAATTCGCCTGCCACGAAGGGGAGAAAATCTGGTGCCAGGTGCATCCGGAGGATGCGGTGCTGATCGAAGAGGACTAACGCTGTGTCAAGAATGATGCTCCGTTTGTGATCGTCCTCAGGTAACAATCTGCATGCGTCCGGCAAATTATCTCAAATAATCAAATGATCGCTTGATTATTTGAGAGTTGAGGCCAATACTGAAGGGATGAACGGACAGATCCTCTATCAGCACGTGGCTCGCATCGGACTCGCGGCATCCAATCCACACCGCTTGCGTGCGCTCAATCTGCTGGCGCAGTCTGAGAAATCCGTCGACGTGCTCGCGGATCTGCTTGGTTTGTCGCTGGCGGCCACGAGCGCCCACCTCAAGGTGCTGCGCTCGGCGTGCCTGGTCGATTCACGCAAGGAAGGGCGCAACGTCTTCTACCGCCTGGCCGACGAATCCGTGGGGTCGCTGCTGCTTTCGCTGAGGCGAACGGGAGAGCGACTGCTGCCGGAGATTCGGGAAGTCGTGCGCGATTATCACGAGGATCGTGATGCGATGTCGCAACTTATCGGGGAAGAACTGCTGGATCGCGTGCGGTCCGGCGCGGTCACGCTGATCGACTTGCGGCCGGACATGGAATACCGCGCGGGGCATTTTCCTGGTGCCCGGTCGGTGCCGGTTGATCAACTCGAACAATTCATCGGCAGCGCCGGCAAGCGTAAGCCGATCGTTGCGTACTGCCGTGGTCCGTACTGCGTTGCCGCGCTCGAAGGGGTAACGCGCTTGCGTGAAGCGAAACTGAACGCCACCCGACTCGAGTGGGGCGTGCTCGAGTGGCGAGAAGCCGGGCTGCCTCTAGAGCGAGAGAACGCGGCGTGATTGAAATCGGAATGAAAGGAAACAACAGATGATTACGAGTGTAACGAACGAACCTGCCGTCCCAGAGCGTCTCAAACCTCGAGCAGAAGTTCGTGGGCGAATCAGGATCACGACGGTGCTTTGGCTGATCGTCGGGCTGTTTGCCCTGTCGATGGCCTGGCCGGCGTTGAAGGGAACCTATTACAAGGTCAGCGGGATCGCGCCGCCCGACGATGGGATTGGGTGGCGGACGGATTACGCGGCGGCGCTGGAAGAATCGCGCAGCAGTGGGAAGCCGGTGCTTCTGGATTTCACGGCGTCGTGGTGTCCGCCTTGCCAGGTGATGAAGCACGAGGTCTGGCCGAACGACGCCGTTCGCCAGGCGATTGCCGAGGGGTATATCCCCGTGCTGCTCGATGTCGACCAGCCGGGCAGTGCCGCCGCCGCACGACGTTACGACATTACCGGGATTCCGGCGATCCGCATCGTCAGTGCCGACGGCGACGTCCTGCGAAGCGGTTCCTACATGAGCAGCGATGCCATGGTCGAGTTTCTGAAAGCCCCGGCCAACGCCGGGTGATCGTTTTTTTCCAAAAGGAGTTACGTGATGAAGCCTGCAATGTTGATGTTGATGGTGATGGCGTTCGTTCTGGGTGGTCTTGGGGCGTCGTCACTGCACGCCGCCGAGACGGGCGCGACGCCCAAGTACCGGGTGGTCTGGCAGGTCACCGCCGACACGCCAGAGAAGTGGGCGGCAATGATGTTGAACGTCGAGAATTTTCGGGCATCGGTCGGCGAGGCCGACAGCGAGGTGGTCGTCGTCGCCCACGGCAACGGCATCGGAATGGTGATGACGTCCAATGCCGCGCAGGCCGAGCGGATTGCGTCGCTGGCCAAATCCGGCGTGAAGTTCCTTGCCTGCGAGAACACGTTAAAGCGGAAGAAGATTGCCAAGGAGCAAATCCTTCCCGGGGTCGGATTCGTGGATTCCGGCGTCGCCGAGGTGATCCGCCTACAGATCGCCGGCTACGCGTACATCAAGTCTGGCGAGTGAACCTGGCGAATCGGCGCGGTCTGGCACGCGATCTGCCAGGCCCCGCCGAACCATTTGCAGTTACGCGCTGCATAGCTTGCCGGGCTTAACACGCGAATACGGTTATCAGCATCACAAGTTCCTCGCATTCGGTGGGATCTGGTGAATGTTGATCGTATGCACACCACCCTTAACAAACGTAAGCGAGGCGTCTCCCTCCTTTATAGTTCTGTGATCATGGTCAGCCTGTTCGGGATCAGCTCCCTGGCGGTTGACTGGGGTCGCGTTCAGGTCGCCAAATCGCAGATGCGGGCCGCGGTTGATGCGGCGTCGCGAAATGCGGCGTTGCTCCTGACCAGCGGTGCCCCTGCCGCAGTCGCGGGTGCGGTCGATGCCGCCGACGACAATATCGTCGATGGCTCGCCGCTGCTGCTGAATCAGTCGCAGGACATCGAAGTCGGTTCGTGGAACAGCACCACCAGGCAGTTCACCAAGCTCAGCGGCCCGAACCTCGCCAACGCCAACGCCGTCCGCGTGATCGGGCGTCGTATCGCGGCCCGCGGGAACGCGGTCCCGACCATATTCGCCCAGATATTCGGCCAGAGGTCGTGTGATGTGACGGCTGAATCGATCAGCATGCGGATCGCCCCGACGGTCACGCAGTACGACATCCCCGCTACTGCCAGCCCGTTCCTCGCCGGAATGCCCACGGGTACGCGGTCCAGCCCGAACAACCCCCACAACAACCCCGACTACGCCCCGTATCAGTCGCCGGTGCAGATCGGCGTAAACCTGACCCCGGGTTCGGCGCTCAGCTTCAACACCATCTCGGGTGGCGCGAACAACGACCTGCGCAATAGCGACCGATACAATCCCGACGGCAACACGAACGCGATCGAAATGAACCGCAACTCGTACGGGAACGTCCCCGTCGAGCACGGCAAGAGCAGCATCTATGGGCCGTTGAATGCGTTAGTGGGTGTGTTTCTGACCGATGCGGTCCCGACGAACGGTAGCGCCCCGGAGAACCTGGATTTCAGTGACGCGACGAAGCGGAATTTCTCAAGCCTGAGCCCGAAGATCGCCCAGGTGTTCTTTATCGGCGACGGCAAGCAGGATAACGGCACGAGCCAGACCTTCACGGTCCCGCAGGGTGCTACCCGGTTCTATCTCGCCAACTGGGACGGGTATGAGTGGAACAACAACGTCGGCGTCCGAACGACCGCCGTCACTCGGCTGGGCAGCGTGGTCACCGTCAAGTAAGACGTACGATTCGATCCTTCGCGGTGCAACAAATTAAGGTGTGCAAGTGGCGTATCCGGGCGTTCCGGATACGCCGCTTCTTTTATTGGTCTTCCGCGTATTCGCAGGAGTTTTAGCCGCAGATGAACGCGGATGAACGCAGATAAAATGCCTTAGCCACGAATCAACACGAATAAATCAAATTGGGGCTTTTGCATTATTCGTGTCCATTCGTGTCATTCGTGGCCACCCGGCTTCTGTCTTCATCTGCGGCTAAAAATTTACGCCTTCGGCGCGACCGCGCCGGAGGTGGTTTGGCTGCCGATGGTGACGTTGCTGAACGTCTGGCCGGCGGTCAGGGTGATGTCGCGGAAAAGGGTGGAGTAGGTGTAGCCGGTCGGGAACACGCGCCGCACACGGTACAAGCCGGCCTGCAAACCAGTGAACGAGAAGCCGCCGCTGGTGTCGGTGGTCTTTTGCGTTTCGCCGGTGTCCAGTTTGCCGTCGTTGTCGGCGTCGAGGAATACCACCTTGCCCGCGGCGCGTGTTTCCGTGCCGTCCTGGATGCCGTTGCGGTTCGAGTCGTTGAACGCGTAGCCGCCGATCGTTCCCGTTTCCGCGGGAGGCTGCGGGGGAGGTGGCGGTGGGTCGGGGTTGTCGTTGCTGGCGATCGTCAGCGAATCGACGTTGGCACCGCCTGCGCTGGTGCTGGCCTGGGCGCGGATCGTCACCGCACCGGCGGGGAGTGGGACGTTGGAAAGCGTGGCCGTCGCCCACTTATCCCAGCCGCCGGTGGAGGGGAAGTTTAGCGTTCCGACGACGACGTTGTTGACCAGCACTTGCAGCGGCCGATTGCCCGAACCGTTGGCGTAGCGGAACTGGAGCGCGACCGTCGCCGCCGACGCGCGGTTGAGCGAGAATTGGATCGCCGAGCCTTGTCCGGCAAAGTCGGCGTAGCCCGAGCCGGTGTAGCCCTTCTTGCTCGCGCCCTTATACGTGCCGCCGGAGAGCGTGGCGGATTCGGCCTCGAACTGATTCACGTCCGCAGGTGGGGGCGGGGGTGGCGGAGGCGGCTCGGTATCGTTCGGAACGATGGTGAGCGAATCGAGATTCGCGCCCCCGGCGCTGGTGCTGGCGACCGCGCGGATCGTAACCGCGCCGGCCGGGAGCGACACGCCGCTGACGGAGGCGATGAGCCACTGGTCCCATCCGCCGGTGTTGGGGCAGTTGATCGTGCCGACGGCGACATTGTTGACAACCACCTGTAGCGGCCGATTGGCGCTCGATCCGTTGGCATAGCGGAACTGGAGAGTCGCCGTCCCCGGCGCGGTGCGGTTGATCGCGAACTGGGCGGCCGAGCCCTGACCGGCGTAGTCGGCATAACCGGGGCCGGTATAGCCGTCCCATCCTTGGGCCCACACCGTTCCGCCGGACAGCGTCGCGAGTTCGGCTTCGACTACCTGGTTTGCCGCTGGCGGCGTGGTGGCGTACGTGGCGACGAGCGTGAGGTCGTCGATCGGCACGCTGATCAACTGGAGGCGCGGCCCGCCGTCGCTCCAAGATTGGAAGTAGTAGGTGACGCCGTTGATCTCATAGGTGCTTGGCGCCTCGATCGTGCGTTGCAGCCCTTCGACGCTCAGCACCTGTGCCGGCGACGTCTGCGGCTGTCCGTCGAGCAGGATTGGGACCGCAGCGCCGGTGCTGGAAAGCTTCAGCGTACTGTATCGCGGCAGAATATCGACGGAGGTGGCGCCGATCGCGCCCTTGCTGTCCCGGGCAATAAGCGTGATGCGGTACTTGACGTCGGTCTGCGTGTACGGCGTGATGATCGGAACCTTGAACGACGACCCGGCGGTGCCGGAAAACTCTTCCAGCGGGCGAACGACAGCGCCGGTGATGTATTCGATCTTCCAATCCAGCCGCGACGCGGCGAGCGTGCCGTCCTGGCTGTCGAACGCACTGCCTGCGAACGCGATCGACTCGCCGGCGCGGAAAAGAGACTGGTTGCCCGGTTTGCTGATGGTCGGGACGGGCGCGGTGTTCTGGGTATCGACGTTGAGGGTCGCGGTGCGGCTGTTCAACGTTTCGTTTCCGGAGGTGACCCGGACGAAGAATTCCGCGCCGTCATCCGCCGCAGAGACCGCATTAAGTCTGTAGGCGGGTTCGGTCGCGCCGTTGACGGGCAAATCGTCGCGATACCACTGGAACGACAGAACCATCGGGCCGCTGGCTTCGACCTGGAATGTTACCTGCTGTCCGACGGTCGCCACCCGGTCGGGCGGCTGCGTCACGATCGCCGGCGGCGCGTCGGGATCGTAGCGAATCTGATGGATTGATCCGGCGTAGCTGAGATAAAGGAGCGACCCGTCAGGCAGCACGTCAAAATCGACGGGTCCGACGACGTTGGTCGCGAAATCGCTGAACGTTTTTGTGACGGGATCCAGCGATTTGATCCATCCTGCGGAATGATCGCCGAGGAAATAGTCGTTGGCGTAGGAGGTGGGGAATTGTAGTGTCGATGGCGAGTAGAAAACGCCACCCGTGATCGCCTGCCCGACCTCGCGGCCGTAGGCGTAGAGGGGGGCGTCGAAGGCGGGATCGTTGGTGGGGCCCTCGCTGGCGGGCCAGCCATAATTCGCTCCCGCACGGGCGAGATTGATTTCTTCGAACGCCTTCTGGCCGACGTCATTGATGAAAATCTGCCCGGAGTTCGGCTGCACCGCAAAACTGAACGGGTTGCGAAGCCCGTAGCTCCAGATCGCGCGGTACTTGCCCGACAGCGTGTTGTAAAACGGGTTGTCCGACGGGATCGAACCGTCGGCGTTGATGCGCAGCATCTTACCGTTGAGCGACGTCAGCAGAGGGGATTGCGTCGGAGCGGCGTTGTCGCCTACCGCGATGTAAAGTTTGCCGTCGGTCCCGAAGTGAAGCGCCCCGCCATTGTGATTGCCTGCGGACGAAAGCGTTTCGAGTTGCAGCAGCACTTGCTCGCTGCCGCCGACGACGGTGTTGCCGTTCAGGGTAAATCGGCTGACGCGGTTGTAGCGGGTCGTCGCGTCGGGTTTGTGGGTGTAGTAGAGGTAGACGTACTTGTTGGAGTTGAAGTTGGGATCGATCGCCAGCCCGAGCAGGCCGCGCTCGCTGTTTGAATCGACGTTGAGGGTGAGTGCGGGGCTGGCCAGGAGCGAGCCGTTCTGGACGACCCGTAATTTGCCCGCCTGCTCGGTGACGAGCCATCGGCCGTCGGGCAGGACCGACATCGCGACCGGCCTCGACAGCCCCGTGACGGCGGTTTGCTCGACAAAACCCGGCAGCAACGACGAAAACAACCGACGATCTTCAAGCCGTTCAATAGATCCCATCATGTCCCTCTGCGTTAAGCACCTCATTTACCCCAGCGGCTTGGAAAGTAGAACCACCAAATCGCTTTGCCGCGTTTCTGTTTTTGTGGTACAGTTTTTGCTATTACGACTCGACGCTCCTCGATTGCATCGTAAGCTATTGTAGAACATGAGTTTATCTCAGTCATTTTCAATGCGGATGGATCAGCGGCAGGTGCTAACGCCGCGCATGATTCAGAGCATGGAAATTCTCCAGTTGCCTTTGGGGGCGCTGGAAGAGCGGATCGACCAAGAGCTACAGCAGAACCCCACCCTTGAGATTCGCACTCGCGACCGCGACGCCGCCCGCGAACCCGCTGGCGACGATCGGCCGCATGAGTTGAACCGCACGCACGATGAGCGGGCGCTGGTCGTCGATCCCGATCAGGCCGGTGCGAAGGAGTTCGAGCGCCTCGAGCGTCTCTCCGAATACTTCGAGAACGAAGAGTTCAGCACGAACGGTTCGTTCCGGCCCAGCTATTGGGAAGGCCAGGACCGCGACGGCAAGATGGACGCGATGGCGAACACCGCCGCGCGCGGGGAGAACATCGCCGAGCATTTACGGTCGCAGTGGGCGTTCGTCGAGGCCGAGCCGCACATCAAAAAGGCCGGGGAAGTACTGATCGACTACATCGACGCCGACGGCTACCTGCGAACGCCGTTCGACCGCATCCAACTCGAACAACGCGACCCCATCCCCAGTGACCAGCTATGGGCCGGTCTTAAACTGATCCAGGGCCTCGACCCCGCCGGAGTGGGGGCGCGGGATTTGTCGGAATGTCTGCTCCTGCAACTCAAGGCACTGGAAGAAGATGAAGATCTGTCCGAGGGTCACGATTTTGACATGGAACGGGCATTGGTTCGCGATCACTTGGAGGATCTGGCGCAGAATCGCTATCCGCTAATCAGCAAGAAGCTCGGCGAATCGATCGACGGCATCAAGGCGGCGGTGCGGAGGTTGTCGCGGCTTCAGCCCCACCCCGGCCGGCAATATTCTGCGGACGAGGCCCCGCCGATCACCCCCGACGCCACCATCTCCCTCGACGAAGACACCGGCCGGTACGACATCAAAATGGCCCGCGACATCGCGCCCAGCCTGCACCTGAAGGGTCTGTACCTGAAGATGCTGAAAAATGGCGTCGATAAGAAGACGAAAGAGTTTCTGACCAACAATATCCGCAATGCCAAGTGGCTGATCGAATCGATCGAACAGCGCCGCAGCACCATCGAGCGCGTCATCCGGGTGGTGGTCGATACGCAGAAAGACTTCTTCGACCAAGGCCCCGAACATCTGAAGCCTCTGCCCATGATCAGCGTTGCCGAGCAACTGGGCATTCACGTCGCGACGGTCAGCCGGGCGGTGAGCGAAAAGTGGATCCAAACCCCCCGAGGCGTCTTCCCCCTCCGCCGCTTCTTCTCCGGCGGCACGCAAAGCGCATCGGGCGAAGACATGAGCTGGGATGCGGTCAAGGAAAAGCTGAAAATCCTGATCGACAACGAAGATAAGAACAACCCGCTGAACGACGACGAGATCGTCGATAAACTGAAAGAGCAGGGGATCGAACTGGCGCGCCGAACGGTCGCCAAGTACCGCAAAGTGCTGAACATCCCAACGGCGAGGCAGCGGAAGGCGTATTGACTAACTCTCAGAATCCGGATTCTCAAGCGGCAATAGGAAGATCGTGCTTAGGCTACAGATCATTGCGTAGGGAAAGACCCGCTCGGTGCCGCCGGTCTCGGTCACCAAAACGCCTTCGGATAGAAACGTTACGTCCTGGCGATAACTGACGTTCACAAGTGTTCCATCGAGCAACGTGATGGTGAACGGCTGAAAGATGCTGCGGAGCGTGAGGTCGCGGAGCTGGCGGGCAATGAACGATCGGCGATCCATGGCTCTCCCCCAGCAGTGACACTACTTCGATTTAGTGGCGGTTACAGGTTCTATCGTCAAGATATCCTCCCACGGCAATCTGCGGAGCGTCTTGCCGTCGGTCGACAGCACGCAGTGCAGCTTTGACGCGCTGGCCATCTGACTCTTAGGAGTTTCGATCACGCCCCCATTTTTCAGAGTGACTCGGATTCGCCTGGGAGGAAAGGCGTTGAGAATTGCATGCGCATCCGCGTATACCATGCGACAATAGTATCACGAGCGGGTCGCAAGCGCCAATTTTATCTCCCCACACTCGACCTGAACCTAAACGACCTTCGCAGCTTACTCAGCCCCCACAACACCGGTACCGCCAGCAGCGCGCTGTAGAATGCCGTCAGCAACCGGCTCATCAGCATCGCGTCGATGTTGTGCCACCAGTTCACGATCGAAGCGATCACCGCCACCACCACGCCGCCGAACAGGGTGATGATGAAGTGCGTGAACGGGTGTTCGACCGACAGCGATCGCTCCGACCCCGCCACCAGCAGCGCGAGGCAGGAATAGCCCAGCGCGTACGTCCCGATCGGCCCGACGCCGACGAGATCGTGGAGCAGGCCCAGTGCGAAGCAGGCGATGAGCGCCGGATCGCGCTGGGCGTTGATCGCGATGAACGTGGCCGCGATCAGCACGAAGTTCACCCCGCTGCTCCCCGTGCCGACGAACTCGCTCAAGCCGATCTGAAGACCGAGCATCACGTAGGCCAGGAGGATGAAGTTGATCCAACGCAACGGAGTGAGTATTAGGGGGCGAGAGGCAAGGGGCAAGTATCGGGCGCGGGCGTGTCGCTTGCCCCTCGCCCCTGATTACTTGCCCCTCATTTCACAACCATCACTTCCTTCAATGATTTGAAATCGATCGACGGCTCAATATGCACAGTGGCGAATCCGGCGTCGGTATCGGGAAGGTCGATCTGGCTGACCATGCCAAGCCGCACGCCCTTGAGCGCGGGGATGGGAAAGGCGGGGTCGTCGAGCACGACCGCGTCGCCCACCTTCAATTTGTTCCGCACGCTCCCGGCGGGGATTTTTCTCGCGACCATCGCGGTGCCGGTACCTTCGACGAGCGGAGCCTTGTCGATCTCCAGCGGCACGACGTCCACCGACCGATCCTCC
>JBBQQZ010000004.1:0-31584 GCA_038215325.1 Tepidisphaerales bacterium
GGCGGGGTCAGAAGTATCCCTCGCGCTTTTTCTGTTCCATCGACCCGGCCTCGTCGTGGTCGATCACTCTTCCTTCGCGTTCCGACCGGTGCGCGACGAGCGTCTCGGCGATGATTTCGGGGACTGTCGTGGCGGTCGATTCGGCGGCGCCGGTCAGGGGGTAGTCGCCGAGCGTTCGAAACCGCACCATCTTCTCCGCAGGAACTTCGCCCGGCTCCAGGCGCATGCGGTCGTCGTCGACGCAAATGAGTTGGCCGTGACGAGCGACAACCGGACGCATCTTGGCGAAGTACAGGTCCGGCAGGGGGATGCGCTGCGCGTGGATGTACTGCCAGACGTCCAGCTCCGTCCAATTGCTCAGCGGGAACGCGCGGATCGATTCGCCGGGGTTTACCTTGCCGTTGTACAGGCTCCACAGCTCGGGTCGCTGGTTCTTCGGATCCCACTGCATGCGGCGGTCGCGGAACGAATAGACCCGCTCCTTGGCCCGGCTTTTCTCCTCATCCCGCCTCGCGCCCCCGAACGCGGCGTCGAATTTGCCGCGTTGCAGCGCCTGCACCAGCGCCTGCGTTTGCATCGCCGCGCTGTAGAGGGGTGTCGCATAGTCGAAGGGGTTTATCCCCTGGGCCAATGCGGCCTCGTTGGTGTGGACGATCAGTTCGAGTTGGTGCTCGGCGCAGAACCGGTCGCGGAAGACCAATAGTTCGCGGAAGTCCCACGTCGTCGCCACATGCAGGAGCGGGAACGGGACGTGGCCGGGCCAGAACGCCTTGCGAGCGAGGTGGGCCAGACACATCGAATCCTTGCCGGCGGAGTATAGAAGGACCGGGTTCTGGAACTCTGCGGCGACCTCGCGGATGACGTGCATCGCCTCGGCTTCCAGAAGTTGAAGGTGAGTGAGTTGGTAGTTCATGGTTGCGACGCCTCTGTGGCGCTGACGCCGCCCGCTAACGCTCCGCCCGCTAACGCAGCGCCCGCTGACGCCTCGCCCGCTGAGGGGTTGGCGCTTTCTCGCGGGCAAAGTTCCCACCCTTGGTCGGGCACGCGTCGCCACGTCCGCTCGTCGTCGGGGCTAAGGGCGAACAGCCTCACCCATCCGTTCTCGACCAGTTCCCGCACGCCCGGCTGGGCGGCGAGCACCCGGTCGATCCGCTCGGGCGCTGCCTCGACCACCACTTGCAGCCGCAGCGGCTCGTGGAACCAAGTTCCGTCGGCCGCGTGGACCGATTGCAGGGGCAGGCCCGTACGCAGGTCGCCGCCGTTGCCGAGGACCACGCCAAGCGACCCGACTCGGTTGTGCAGCGCCTTGTCGCCGGCACCGAAGACGTCGTTATCGACCGTTGAGCCGAGGTACTGAAGGTTGATCCAGGACGCAACGACCATCGGGGCAGTGAGGATGAGGGTCAGGACGGCGTCGCCGGGGTCGGCCGAGCAGTCGTAGTCGTGCAGGAAGGTCCGACCCGCCAGATCAACGCCGCGCGTGCGCGTGCGTCGGGCCGCGATGAATGCAGCGTTCCGCGCGAGCCCCCACTCCGGACGCACCTCCGACCAGTCGCGTGCCCGGCTTTCCATGATGCGTTCGAGGCCGTCTGAGGGCGTCGCGTCCAGGCCCAGCGCGCCCGCCCGTTCGGCGCGCGTCGCCTCGCCCGCTTGCGCCAGCCAGTCGATCAGCCGTTTCACGTGGGTGGCGTGGCTTTGGGGAAGGGTTGATTTGTCGTGCAGACAAACTTGATCGACGGACGTGTCGTGAACGCCGGCCACAAACAACGTGTCGTCTGGCACGTCGATCCCTTGGGATCGCACGCCTTGGCGAACCGCGGGGTCGTTGAGCAGCGCCGCTACAACGCGGGCGTTGATCGAGCCCCCGTGCCCGCCGCACGCGCCGCAGTCCAGACCGGCCGCGTGCGGGTTGTTCGCGCTGCGGCCTTCGTGCCCACACAGCAGCACAAGCGGAGCAAACCCCGACCGCAACCCCATGTTGGTGAGGATGCCGCAGCCGAGCGCCACGCGGGTTTCAAGGTCGATGCCCCGCCCGGCATCGCCGCCGAAATCGAAGGGAGCGGTACTGTCGCCGCCCGCCCGAACCGGCATCGCCACCAGCGCGTCGCCTGCCAGCCCGACGCCGTACGCCATCCCCAGCGTTTCGACGAACGAGAACGACGCCGCCGGTGCGCCTTGGAGATACTTTATCGCCCCGGGCGACCCTCTCGCATCGCGCGGTCCGGAGGCCCGGATGCTGACGTTGGGTTTGAGCAACACCGGGCACCGGGCACTCGATACCCCGTCCGTCTGCCAGTCCAGGCACACGCCAAAAAACCCGGCGAACCCCTTGGTCCTGATGGTGTCCGACTGCGCCTCGAGATGCCGTCGCAGCGGTTCGGACCGAACGTCGATGCAGAAAACCGCCTGCACGCCCGGTCGCTGCTCGGCCGTCATGGATGTCGGCGGCGGGTTGAACGACCGCAGCAGGGGCGCGGCGTAGCCGTCTTCCAACGCCTCATGGAACGCGTACCGGATCGCTTCGTCCTCGACGACCCGAGGCGAAACCGGCACCGAACGCACCTTGCCCGGACGCGCCAACTCGGCCACCGCAGCGTCGGCGCAGGCCCGAATCGCCAGCAGTTCCGCGATCAGCCCAAGTTCGACACTTCCAGCCTCCCACGCCGGACGTCGAAAGAACGACGCCCACCCGTACACCCCGCCGAGCAGTCGATAAAGATAAGGTTCGCGGTCCTCCGCAGCGATGCTGCTTCGATCGAGAATCTGCCCGATCGCGACGTCCGGCGAATCGGGGAGGCGCTTCACCCACTCTCGCCAGCCGCGCAGCCCGGCGATTTCAAGCGTCCGGTCCACCGACTCCGCCTCCCGCCAAGACTCGTACAGACCTTGGCCGCCGGGGAGGCTCCATGTCGAGCTGCCTGCTGAGGCATAAACCGAACACCACCGCGCGATCGAGCGGACCAGCGCGTCGGCCCAGCGGGTTTGGTGCGCCCGGTCCCACCGCTCGGCGACCGACAGCACGGCACCGTCAGGCCGCACGGGTGCCGCAACCCGGCGCGACAGAATGTCCCTGAGATACGCCGGCTCGACGCTCATCCGCAGCGCCGCATCGGCCAGCGCTTCTTCGCCGATCGCGCCCTGTGCCCATCTTTCCCGGTAGAACGCCACAGGAGGAAGCCCCCCCGCGCCGATCCCATCGCTAACCGCCCGCGCGGCCTCGGGGAACGGTCGGTCTGTGAATCCGAGAAAGGGATTCACCGCGACGTAGTTGGGCAGATCCCACACCGGCGGGACGTACGCGCAAACACGAGCAACAAGTGACGACGTTGATTCAACCGCCTGAGCCATCATTTGGGGTTCCAAAGTTTCATGCACGTTGCACTTCCTTTCGCACCGGATTGCGCCAAAGCCATTCGACCAGACGATCTGCCATTGCCCCGAAGTAAAAACCGTGCAGGGCGTGTACGTAGAGTGCCCGCCCGGCAACCGTGCCGGCCAGCACGGGCAGCAGGGCGTGAAGCACCACCAGCCCCGTAATGGTGAGCACCGGCAAGCCCACCAACACCCACATGAACCATCCGGTCGGGGGCACCGGCAAGCCCAGCACCGGGGCGAGGAACATCGCCGCTCCGTGGTAGAGCGCAAACGCCCCGACCGCCGCCACCGTCGTCAGGCCGATCGCCGAAGCTAGCCTTCCTATCGTCCCAGCGTTGTCAGCACCGGGCTGGCCCAGGAGCGCGACCCATGCCTGTCCGATCGAGAGCGCTACAATGCCCGCAAGCGCTAGTTCGCCCGGCGAGTGCGTCGGGTCGAAGCCGGTGACAACCGACCCGAGGTACATCGCGGGAATCGCTAGCAGCGTTCCGACCGCCGCGAGAAACAGCGTTCGTGTGGGCGGGACGGGCGCGGCGGGTAACGCGCGATCGGGAAGACTTCCCGTCCTCAGGAAACTCCATGCCTTGTAGCACCCGTGCCCGACGATGTGCAGCGCCGCCGCCGGGAACACCGCCAGTCCGCACTGGATCATCATGAAGCCCATCTGGCTGACCGTGGACCAGGCGAGCGTGCGCTTCACTTTGACCTGTGCCCACATCGCCAGCATCCCCAGCGCCGCCGTCAGCGTTCCGACAACCACCAGCAAAGTCAAAGCGGTCGGTGACGCCCCGATCAGGGGCGCGAACCGAAGGACCTGCGCGCCGCCGGCGTTGATGACGCCGGCGTGCATCAGCGCCGACACCGGTGTCGGCGACTCCATCGTCTCCGGAAGCCAACTGTGAAACGGGAACTGCGCCGACTTCGTAAGAGCGGCAACCGCGACCAGCACCGCGACGAGGTCCGCCCGGCCGTCGCCTGCTGCAAGCCGCGACAGGAAGACATGCAGGTCCGTCGTGCCCCACCCGAACCAGATGAGCGCAATTGCCCCGACCAGCGCCACGTCGCCCAAACGGCTGATGAGGAACTTTTTGCGTGCCGGCGCAATCGCTTCAGGTCGGTTGGGATAGAACAGCAGGAGCTTGTGCAGCCCGGCGCTCACAAGCGACCATGCGGCGAACAAAAGCAGGAGGTTGGTTGCGAGCATCAGCAGGTAGGCCGCGCACACCGTGTAGCACAGCAGGTTGAGGAACCGATCCTTCCCGGTCGCGCCGTCGAGGTAGCGCATCGAAAATCGAAAGGTGACGATCCCGACCGTGCCGACCAGCAGCGCCAGTACCGCACTGAGGCGATCGACGGTCACTCCCCAACCGTAAAGCGGGCGCGGCCAAAGTCCCTGCCAAACGAGCGCGCCGGCGGCCAACGCCGTTAGCAGCCCAAGCGCGGCCAGTTTCGCTGCTTCCCCTGACTTCATCTTCGCGATCACCACCAAACACCTCCGAAATGCGACTTTCAAGTTACGACATTTATGTCGCGTATTATTTATCGCACTTTGGAGTGGCTGTCAACACGCCGTGCGCGAGACAAACAAAAGAACCGAACGGACGCGGCCGAAACGTCCCACGCCCGATCGCTACGACGGTGGGGCCGCTTCACGCTTTGCGGCCGCGCGTTGGTGCCGCGACCGACGCCTTCGCCCGCGGCGGTGAAGTGGCGGTCCGATCCAGGATCAGGCGCAGCAGTGCCCCGACTGCGGTATGGGATTCGATTGGATGCCGAAGGGGCAATTCCGGGTGAACGCGGTAGTGATTGCGCCGCCCGGTCCGCTCGCGCTCGAGGTAGGCCGCGGCCTCGAGGTCGGCGACGATCCGCTGGACGGCCCGCTCGGTAATCCCGACTTGCGTCGCGACGTCGCGAAGCTTGATCGCCGGGTCACGAGCGATCAGTAGCAGCACGTGGGCGTGGTTGCTCAGGAACGTCCACCCCGGGGAGGCGGGTGCCGCTGTCGACGTTGTGCCACGTTCCTTCACGCCAAGACCCTCCGCGATGTACGACAAAGAATACGTAACATAAAGGTCTTTCGTTCGACTGTCCAGCCGCAGCGCCGTTGCCCCGGTCTCTGCGCGGCTATTTTCGCTTCGTCAGCACCGCGGTGAATCCGCCGTCGCAGTGGTGGATGGCTTCGGCGTTGAGGCTGGGCAGGGTCGTCTCGACCGACACCACTTCAAAGTCGTCGGTCTGCTTCGTCAGCCACGTCACCTGATCGCCGTTTTCTTCGGGCCAAATGCTGCACGTGCTGTAGACCAGCGTTCCGCCGGGACGCAGGTGCGGGATTGTGTCCAGCAGGATGCGCTGCTGGAGCTGCACGACGCTGGCGGTGGATTTGGCGTCCTGGCGATATCGCGCCTCGGGCCTGCGGATGATCACACCGGAGTTGGAGCAGGGGGCGTCAACGAGGATGCGGTCGAACGGCCGATCGATCGTGATCTGATCCAGCATGCCGACCGCGTGAGTCTGCACCCAGGTGATCTCGCGCTTGGCGAGCAATGCGTTCAAACGCTCGATGCGGAACTTCGACGGGTCCAGCGCGGCGACGAACCCGCTCGCGCCGACCGCGCTCGCCATTTGCAGCGTCTTGGTGCCCATGCCGCAGCAGCGATCCAGCCCGCGCTCGCCGGTATCCAGTTCCAGCTTGCTCACCACCGACGCTGAAGTCGGATCCTGCACTTGCGCGATGCCGGCGTCGGACCATCTCGCGAAATCGCCTTCGCTGGCGCCTTCGACCACCCACATTCCGTCCTGCTTGTGACGCCGAGCGGCGATGCCTTCGCGCAGTTGCGAGAGGAATGTATCTCCCGCGCGCACGATGGTCGGGGGTTCGGTGTTGTTCCGCTCACATAGCGCCAGCGCCTTTTTCTCGCCCATCAGCGAAACCATCCGATGAAACAGCTCCGGCGGATGGGACAGCACGATGCGAACGTAATCTTCCACGCGCTCGCGCGATGGCAAAGGCAATTCGGGCTCGCGGGTGGCGCGCCGGAGGACGGCATTGACGAACCCACCGGCACGGCCGAGCTTCAGCCGCTTGGTTTGCTCGACCGCCTCATCGACCGCAGCCGAATCGGGGACACGATCGAAATAGCGAAGCTGCGCGATCGCGACCGCGAGGACCATCTGCACGACCGGATCGACCGCCTTCATCTCCCGACCGGAGTAGTGCTTGATGGCGTATTTGAGCAGCAGCAAATTTTTCGCCACCACAGCAGCGATCGATTCGCCAAGGGCGCGGTCGCGCGGGTCAAGCGAAGCGGGCTTCAGTTTCGTCGGCTTGTTCCAGCCCGGAAGATGGGCCTGGTGGATCAGATACAGAGCATAATCACGGGCGTTCATACGACGATGATACCCGAACCCGCCTTCTCATGCGCTTGGCCGGGTGCCGTGGCAAAAAAGCGATTGGGGCCAAATTTTTCCCAAGAAAGTGCCCGAAAAAGACCGTCGCGCTGCGGCTTTGTCACGACAAACGCGCAGCGCGACGGTCTATGTAGGGGAGCAACTTCGCACCACGTACCCCATGAAGCTGTGGGGCAAGCCCAGCGGCTACATACCCTGATTCGGAAGTTCATATGGACGGCGGAAAATGTAGCAAATGTAGCACGCTCAACACTGAGCGTCACCGGGCCGCAATCCGTCATCTGGGTATAACGCATGGCCGGCGCGAGGGTTGTGATGTTCGGAACGCGATTCGGATCGGTCGGCAAAAATGTAGCATGCTACATTCGCGCCAAGGTTCAGACGATCGATTCGAGGCGCATCTCGGCGTCCCAGCGGTGCCCGTTGCGGAAATCGGCGAGCGGCATTGGGCGTTTGCCTTCGGGCTGGAGTTCGACGATCTCGATCATGTGGTCTGCGGCGCCGATGTGTCCCTGGGAGTCGATGATGCCGACGAACCCGCTTCTCGGACGCTGGATGACGCGGGCACGCGACAGCGTCAGCCGGGCGACTTCGCATTCGTGGTCGTCGATCAACCGCACGCGACAGCCGGGCCAGGGGTACAGGCCGTGGATCTGGTCGCAGATCTGTTGTGCGGGTTTGGACCAGTTCAAGATCGTGTGGTCGCGCGTCAGCTTGGGCGCGAGCGTCGCCTGCGTGTGGTCCTGTTCGTGCTCGACGGCTTTGCCGGAACGAAGGTCGCTGAGGACGGTGATGACAAGCGGAGCGCCATCGAGCGCGAGGCGGTCGTGGAGTTCGCCGGTGGTTTCGGTTTCGCCGATGTCGAGATGCGACTGGGCGAGCACGGCGCCGGCGTCCATTTTGTTTGCGAGCCGGATGATCGAGTTGCCGGTCACGCGCTCGCCGCTGAGGCGCGCCCAGTGGATCGGCGCGGCGCCGCGGTATTTTGGAAGCAGTGACGCGTGAAGATTGATGCTTCCAAATGTGCAGTGGTCAACAACGTTCGGCGCGATCTTCTGCCCGAACGCGATCACCACCATCGCCTCGGCGGGGGGGAGGGGTTCGGTATTGAGGTTGGCGGTGCGGACCAGATCGAGCCCTCGATCAAGCGCGAACTGCGCGATGGGCGTCGGCGTGAGTTTCTTGCCCCGCCCGGCGGGTCGGTCGGGCTGGGTATAGACGCGCAGGACGTCAGCGCCGGAGTCGATCAGCCGCTTCAACGTCGGCACGCCAAACTCGCCGGCACCGGCAAAGAGGATTTTCATTCCGCTGAGAGGCATAGGATGGATCCACGAATCTTCACGAATGGACACGAATGAAATGAAATGCACTTGGAACCACAGATTGCAGAGATGACACAGATTTCAAGCCATGAATTCAATCTGTGAAATCGGTGTAATATGTGGTTAAGAACGTATTTCATTCGTGTCGATTCGTGAAGATTCGTGGACTACTTCTTTCGGCAAGCTGCCGCGTAGTCGATTTCGAGGTCTTTGAGTTTTTTCTTGATCGACATTTTGGCGGTGAAGCCCATGCGGTCGATGAGCATGATGCCGTTCAGGTGGTCGGTTTCGTGTTGCCAGACGCGCGCGACGAAATCCTCGCCGGTTTCCTGGAACGCCTGGCCGGTGACATCCTGGGCGCGGAGGGTGAGCTTGGCGGCGCGGTCGATGTTGGCGCGGATCTTGGGGAGGCTGAGACAGCCTTCCTCATCGAGTTCGTTGCCTTCGGCGTCCAGGAGGTGCGGATTGACAACGACGCGGTCGCTTTCCGGTTTGCCGTCGAAGTTCATGACAAACAGCCGCAGGTTGACGCCCACCTGCGGTGCCGCCAGGCCGACGCCTTGTTCCTCACGCATGAGATGGAACATACGGCTGGTGAGGTCAACGAGGTCCTGGTCAAACTTGGTGACGGGCTCGGCGAGTCTTCGGAGGCGCGGGTCGGGGTAGAAAATGATCTTTAAGTCTTCGTACATCGTAAAGTTAGGTGTCGAGATTATGCCAAACCGTTGACACTGGCAATGATCGCCGGTTCAATGGCTTGCTCGTCTCCTGCGGAAGGGTGGGAGACGTTCCAATCAGTTGAAGAAACGGACCCAGAATGTCTGAAGTTGCGGGCTACAAAGCGGTTCCTGAAGACGATCAGAAAAAGGCGAAGGCCTTCTTTGATCGAGGCAAGACCGTTGCCAACGCCGGCCAGTTTGAGTACGCGATCGAAATGTACCTCCAGGGCCTGGTAATCGACCCCGAAGCGGTTGCCGAGCACCAGAACCTTCGAGACATTTCACTCAAGCGCAAAGCCTCGGGCGGCAAAGACTTAGGCATGCTTGCGAAGATGAAATTGCGGTACGGAAAAGAGGATCTGGCGAACATGATCCTGGCAGAAAAGTTCCTCGGGTACGATCCGGGCAACACCGGGCGCATGCTGGAGATGGTGCAGTACGCGGTTAAGGAAGGGTGCTACGACACGGTGATGTGGATCGGGCCGATCCTGATGCGAGCGATATCGGATTCGGGCAAGCCGGATTTGAACAAGTACATCGCGCTCAAGGACGCCTATATTCGTCTCCGCAAGTGGCAGTTCGCGACCGAGGCGGCGCAGAAGGCGTTGCAGATTCGTCCGGACGACATGAACTTGCAGCAGGAGGTCAAGAACCTCGGTGCCCAGCAGACCATGACCGCAGGCGGTTACGAATCCGGCGGCAGCTTCCGGGATTCGGTTCGTGATATGGACTCACAGCACAAGCTGATGTCCCAGGACACCGACGTTCGTACCCTCGGCGTGCTTGCCGCCCAGATCAAGTTCGCCCGCGAAGAACTGACGAAGGACCCGAACGAACCCGGCAAGGTCACCAAACTGGTGGATGTGCTGGTCAAGACCGAAGACACGCAGTACGAGAATGACGCGATCGAATTACTCGACGCCACCTACAAGAAGACCGGCGCGTTCCGGTTTCGGCTCCGAGTCGGGCAGATCAAGATCGCGCAGTTGAAGCGCATGCAGCGGTCGCTGCTGGATGACTATCGCAAGAATCCGAACGACGCGGGCGCAAAGAAGGCGTACCTCGAATTTGTTCGCGAGAAGGCCGAAGAAGAGCTGAAGGAGTTCGCGCTGGCGGCGGAGAATTATCCGACCGACACGACCTTCAAGTACGAAATGGCGACGCGCCTGTTCGATCTTGGACGTTACCCGGACGCGATTCCGCTGCTCCAGCAGTCGGTGCAGGACCCCAAACTGCGCACCGACGCGAGCATCGCGCTCGGCCGGGCGTTTTTGGAAGCCGATTTCCTCGACGAAGCAGTCGACACCTTCAAAAACCTGACCGAAAGCTACCAGCTCACCGGCGACACCAAGGCCAAGCTGATCTGGTACTGGTACGGCAGGACGCTGGAAAGACGGAACGACGTGCCCGATGCGATCAAGTGCTACAGCAAGGTCGCTCAGTGGGAATTCAACTACATTGACGTGCAGCACCGGCTGAAGGCGCTGCGTGCCAAGGCCACAACCGCGTAGCCGACGGCGCGATGGTCCAGGGGCACGCAAGTGGGGATCGCAAGGGGTACGTTATGGATGAATGTCATCTTCCATCGACCGATCCCGAGACGCTGCTGCGGGTTTACGGCTTCGCCGTCCCGAAGGCGTTTCTGAAATTGCTGGAATTGGTCAACGATCCGGATGGTTCGGTCAATGGTCGCGACGGGTCGCTTTTTCAGATGGTGACCGGCCTGCTGCTGGCGGATCAGTCCGATGCCCATCCCGGCACGCCGCCGGAGCTGTTTTTAATCGGTCGCACGGGGATGGACGGCGTCACCTGCGGCTGCGTGCTGCACGATGATCGCCTCGTCGGCGATCCCCCGCTGGCGATGTTCGATCCGGGCCAGCTTCGGGGGGACTATCTGGGGCTCGATACGCGTCGCAGTCTTGGGGCTTTGATGGGGATCCAGCTTGCCCAACGGGAATCGGGGGACGATTCGCATGACCCGTTGCAGGTGATCGCGCAGTTGGGCTTCGATCCCGATGAACTTCCCCCCGAACAGCCCTTGGGCCTGCGCCCGCGAACGCCTCCGGGCTGGAAGCTCGCGATGACCGCCGACGGGCTTGGCGTGATGGCGGAGACGAAGCATTTCGCGCCCGGCCAGCCGTTTGACGACGACCCGGAGAGCTTTGAATCTCTCGATGTCGCGGACTACCTCGCCCGCGCCCGTGCCGCGATCGCCGATGGATATGCCGCAACCGCGCTCTGGCACCTCCGCAACGGCTACACGTTCTGGGCCGCCGAGCGTATGCCCGAAGAACTGACCGCAGCGATGGTGGAAGTGTACAAATTGCTGGGACGAACCCGCCTGGTCGAACGGCTCGAAACGGCGATAACTCTGCACCGGGACAGTGAGTAGAAAAGGATGGCCGACCGGTAGCGGACGAATCAGTATTCTTTCTGGCTCGACTCTGCCACCCGATCAGACTACATTATCCAGTCATGAAGGAAGCCAGCACCCGGAAGATCTACGACATTCAGTCGATCGTGTACGACTACACGTTCGGCGCGCTCGTGAAGAAGCGGATCGCCCGCGCCATCGAGCACATGAAGATCCAGCCGGACGAAACGGTGCTCGACATCGGCATCGGCACGGGGGGCTCGCTTCCGTACTACCCGTCGCATGGCAAGGTCATGGGCGTCGATCTTTCCTCCGGAATGCTTCGTGAGGCCCGCAAGAAGGTCGTCGATGAGAACTACAACAACGCGACGGTTTTTCAAGGCAACGCCCTCGAACTGCCCTTCGAGGACTCGAGCTTCGATCACATCTTCATCAGCCATGTGATCAGCGTCGTCAGCCGTCCGGAACTGCTGGTCCGCGAGGCCCAGCGGGTCGCCAAGGAAGGGGCTCGGATCGTGATCCTAAATCACTTCCTCAGCACCAACCGCTTCGTCGCCATGCTCGAAAAATGGGCCAACCCCATTTGCCAGAAGATCGGCTGGCGCTCGGATTTGGCACTGGCGGATATCGTCGCCAAGACGCAGATTGAGATCGACTACCGCTATAAATTGCGCAGCGTCGACATCTGGGAAACGGTAGTCACGACCAACAACAAAAGCGCCCTCGCCATCGCGTAGTGGTTGCCCGGAAGCCGCGAAGTATTGAGAAACACGTGCCGCACCCACGCGAAATCGCACCGGACGGCGATTTCTCCTTCACAACTCATCCGCAGCTTTAGATGACCGGCACGGGCTGGGCGTGAAGGACGAATTCCACGATCCGCGCCACGATCGCCGGGTCATCCAGAACGCCGTTATGCGTGCCGCCGGTGAAAACGGATTCGCGGGGGGAGAAGGCCTTGTCATACAGGCGTTTGCCGTGGGCGAAGGGGATGATTTCGTCATTTGCGCCGTGGACGATCATGACCGGCCTCGGCCAGATGTCGGCGATGTGGTCGCCGGGACTAATCGACGACAGATCCACGCCCGCATGCAGCGACGCCATCGGCAACGCCATCGCTTGGGTCAGCCAACTGATCGGCGGGACCATGTGCTGCTCGGAGATTTCGCTGGCGAGGGTGGAAAACGAATCGAACGTGCCGATCGAAACCACCGCGTCGATGCGAACGTCGCGCGCCGCAGCGTCAATCAACGCCGCGGCACCGAGACTCGCGCCGACGCCGACGATGCGATCCGAATCCTCCACGTGATGCAGCCGCAACCAGTCGATCGCGCCCAGCACGTCGTCCGGTTCCTTCGCGCCGAATGTCGTGAGATTGCCGCCGGAATAGCCGTGGGCGCGCAGATCGATGGTCAGGACATTGACATCGGCTTCGTGCAGGCCGCGGAGGATAGACCACATGCCCGATTTGCTCGCGCCCAGCCCGTGGCAAAGCAGTACGGTGATCGGCGACGCAGTCTTGGCGGGAACGAACCAGCCGGCGATGCGCGTGCCGTCGCGCGCGGGGAAGGTGACCGCTTCGTACTCGACGCGGAGGATCGAGCCCGGCGTCTCGTCCGGCTGAACGCGCGGGCGGTAGACCATGACCGCGCTCATCACCCAGGGCAACGCAAAAGCGCCAAAGACGACGACTCGCAGCACCATTGCAAACGCCAGCGTGGAGCGTTTGGTGTCGGGTCGGTCTATTTTGAATACGCGGCCAATCGCCCGGCGGAACAGCGCGTCAACCAATTTCAGCAGCAACATCAACGCGACGCCGAAGTAGATCGCCATCCCGATTTGCAGGTAACTGGCGCTCCCGCCGATCGCCATCACATACGCCGCCAGCACCGCCGCCGCCAGGATGCTGCCGCTGATCCACGCCCCGGCGATCGTCCGCTTCAGCCACGGGCGACCCTTGAGCGCGAACGCCCCGAGCGAAGCGGCGGGCAGGATGATGTAAATCCCGTGCAAGACGGTCGATAGCAACGCAATCACACCCCCCATCATAGCCGTCGCCCGCCCGAATCCATTCCCGATCACGAAGTTCGCCTTCCGGTCGGAGCCTAAGGATAATGTTCGTACGAACATTATCCTTGAGGTCCGACCGACCGGGCTGGCACGTGCGGATCGGGGTGGTCAAAGGCGGTGGTGATGAGTCACACCACCCGTTCCGCTGTTCCCCGCTGCTAAAGGGCGTCAAGGCTTGATGCAATCGTCGGTGACGAGCGCGGATGCATCGCCGTAGGTCGCCGGGACGCCGGGCGGGGTGACGCTTTCGCCGGCGTTTTCCCTGCCGGCGACGGCGTGGTTCAGGTCGAGCAGTTGTTTGAGCAGATCCTTCTTGGCGCTGAACCCGTACGCCGCCAGCACCGCGGCGTCGAGCTCGGCGTGGGCGTCCTTCAGCGGATGCTTGCCGGGCAATTCCAGCGTTCGATACACCGCCCGCAACCCGCCCTTGTCGATCACCTTCAACGCCTCCACCCACACCTGCCGAACCTCCCGACCTGGCCGCGGCGACCAACGGACAGTCACTCCTGGATGAACTGCTCGTAGTACCGTGAAAGCCGAGCGAAATAGACGCTGAGCGCTCGCCGCAGATGCGGCTTATCCTGCGTATTCAGAACGTAATCAACGAGCTGGTTGAAATGCTGAATCTGCCGTGGGAAGCGCAGTGTCGGATCTCTTCGCGCCACCAGCAGTTCCTCAGGTATCACCTGCACCTGAACGGGATCAGGCACTTTGTCCGCATACTCGCCCATGCTTTTGAGCACGTCGCCGTTCACCAACGGGCTCTGCGCGTCGAATTTGGAGTAAAGGTAACCCTCCAACGAATTGATCGCAGGCTGTCCCACCACGGACCATGCACGCACATATCCGATTTCCCAGACGTCGATCTGGCGATTGGCGATGACATCGCTCCGCGCGCTCGTCAGGTGACGTCGAACACGGGCGCGTATTCCGTCGACCGATTGACCGACATAAATCGGCACGTTGTCGAGATCACAAAGCGCGTAGACGCCTGTGCCCGCAGGCAGCGTCCGAAGCTGCTCCTCTTTGTAGCGCTGGGCGGGGAGTTCAGGCATCGGCGCTCTCCAGCAATCGCGCGGGTGCCACCGCCAACCCCGCCGCGAGTTTGCAGATATTTTCGAGACTCACGTTCCGCTCCCCACGTTCGACGCTTCCGACGTAGCTTCGGTCCATTCCGACCATCTGTGCGAGCTGCTCTTGGCTGACGCCACGCTTCTCTCGGAGCTGTCGCAGGCGGATGCCAAACGCGACCTTCGGATCGACTTCGGCCATGATCCTGATTGTGCTCAGTACGGCCTTTACGTCCACGGACTTTAAGTACCCGCTTTGGCGCGATATCATGAGTGTCGAATGGCAATAAACGGCTCGACTGCAAAATCGTCGGTAACGCGGCGTTCCAAGAGCTTCCTCGAGTTCTTCGCAGGGATTGGTTTGGTGCATGAGGGGCTTCGTGCCGCGGGCTGGGCCTGCGTCTATGCCAACGACATCGAAGAAAAAAAGCGGCAGATGTACGAAGGTCACTTCGGCAGTTCTCCCTACTACCACGTTGGTGATGTGTGGAATACGGGATCAGTCTTGGATCGCATTCCTGGAGACTCCGCATTCTTAGCTACCGCGTCGTTCCCGTGCGTCGACCTCTCGTTGGCTGGCCATTGGAAAGGGTTTCGCGGTGACCATTCTTCGACGTATTTCGGCTTTCTCGAAGTGCTAAGGCAGTTGAGGGACCGGCTCCCCCAAGTCGTCATGCTGGAGAATGTCCATGGTTTTCTAACTTCTCATGACGGCGACGACTTTGAACGCGCCGTACAGGAACTCGCCGGACTGGGATACTGGATCGATGCCATAGCGCTTGATGCTCGCTGGTTTGTGCCACAGAGCCGTCCACGGATTTTCGTTTTTGGATTCCATGAATCCCTTCAATCGCCACTCCTGATTAGACGGACGAACGGTGCCGCCCTCTTTGACGCATGGCAGTCGGCCGCGGACCAAAGCGCGGCACTACGCCCGGCTGCGCTGCAAAAGTTGTCTGCGCGGATCAAGCTTCCCACTGGTTGGGCCACGACAGCGTTCAGTGCTCCGGCGGCGCGGCGAGTGACGCTTGACGGCGTGCTCGATACGGACGACGCGCAGGCATGGTGGACGGCGGAAGACACGCTGAAGCATTACGTGATGATGGAGGAGCCTTCGCGAGAGCGCGTCGACAAGCTCGTTGCGCAGCGGGCAACCACCGTCGGCACCGCGTTCCGACGCACGCGCCGCGGAAAGACCCGTACGGAAGTCCGATTCGATATTGCGGGTTGTCTGCGAACTCCGAAGGGCGGGAGCGCCAAGCAGATTGTGGTCGCCATCCAGCGCGGCAAGCTACGAATGCGATGGATGTCAGCAGTTGAATATGCCAGACTGCAAGGCGCGCCCGAATTTCGCATCACAGTGCCGGAAACGCAGGCAATGTTCGGCTTCGGGGACGCCGTGTGCGTCCCTGCTATACGTTGGATCTCAGAGACGATCCTAACGCCCCTGTACGAGAGCGCTGGCACCATTCGGAACAAACAAAGCGCGTGACGGGCAAGCTGTCGCTGGACAGACGCAGCGCGTTGATGCGCCGGGTTCGTCCGAGCCCTTGTGCCCGAACGCCTGAAAGAGCCGCTCGAGATAGATCTGCGCTTCGCCTTTTTCGTCGCCGGTGATGTACTGGCGGACGTAGTCGACAAACTCGGTCAGCTTCGGTTTCTGTATTTCGTGCATGCCCAAGACCCCATGAAATGCGTTTCCCGCTCGGACGAGGATGATACCGCGTTCAGGTGGCGCTTGCGAGCGGCGGGCATCGTCGGTGGCTCGCGAATAATGTCCGGAAAAATCCGCCGGCGCTGCGCGTTTGTCGTGACAAAAGCGCAGCGCGGGGGTCTATGGGGAGAGACGCTGCGCGCGTGCATTCGCGTGGCGGGTTCATTGGAAAGTGAAGAGCGGTTTGGGTCAGAAATGTGGGCGCGGATGTAGCATGTTGCGCCGCTTTTTCGACCCTTGAAATCGTAAGTGATGGCCGGCCAGCAGTTACGATTTTGGGGGGATGTAGCAAATGTAGCACGCGCGCAAATTCGCGGCGGGCCGGAAGATGTTCGGGGGTGCTTGACGGGAGCCGGGGGTTTGGTAAATTGACGGGCTCGATTGATTTTTGAACGAATAGTGTTCTTGAGGTGATGTCATGGCTCATAAGAAAGGCGGCGGCAGTTCGAAGAACGGCCGCGACTCCAATCCCCAGTATCTTGGCGTGAAGGCGTACGGCGGACAGTTCGTGCAGGCGGGATCGATCATCATCCGCCAGCGCGGCACGCAGTTCAGCCCCGGCTTCAATGCCGGCATCGGCAAGGACGACACGATCTTCGCGCTCATCGACGGTCAGGTCGAGTTCCAGGGCCGCAAGATCCACGTCCGCGAGCCGGCCTTACAGGCCTAGTTCAGGACTGACTCCACAAGCATTGCGTACTGAGTGGTAAGCATTGGCGATTGAGCATGGCTCAGTCCTCAGTTCTTTCCACTCAGTACTGTTTTTATATGTTCATCGACGAAGCCACCATTTTCGTAAAAGCCGGCGACGGCGGGTCGGGATGCGTCTCGTTCCGGCGCGAAAAATACGTCCCCAAAGGCGGACCCGATGGCGGCGATGGTGGGGACGGCGGGTCGGTCACGTTCGTCGCCGATGAGAACAAGAACACGCTCCTCGACTTTGCCGGCAAGCACCATTGGACCGCGCCTAAAGGCGAGAACGGCATGGGGAAAAAGATGTACGGCAAAGGCGGCGCCGACCTGATCGTGCCCGTGCCGATCGGAACGCTCGTCTACGACACCGACCACGGCATCATCATCGCCGATCTCGATCGCCAGGGCCGCATCGTCACCGTCGCTCGCGGCGGCAAGGGTGGGCGCGGGAACTTTCACTTTCGCAACCCCAGCAACCAGGCCCCGCGTTACGCCGAACCCGGCACGCTCGGTCAGGAACGCAATCTCAGACTCGAACTGAAGCTGATCGCCGACGTCGGTCTGGTCGGCATGCCCAACGCCGGCAAGAGCACGCTGCTGCGCGCGTGCAGCGCCGCGCGGCCGAAGGTGGCGGACTATCCGTTCACCACGCTCGAGCCGCAGCTCGGCATCGCCGAACTGATCGGCGAACGCCGTTTGGTGATGGCGGACATCCCCGGGCTGATCGAAGGCGCCCAGCACGGCGCGGGCCTTGGCCACGCGTTTCTGAAGCACATCGAGCGCACGAAGGTGATCGTCCACCTGCTCGATCTCTACCCCGTAGACCTTGCCAACCCGGCCGACAACTACCGCACCATTCGCGCGGAACTCGAAGCCTTCTCCCGCGACTTAGCCTCCAAGCCCGAGATCATCGCCGCGAACAAGACCGATCTCTCGCTCGACGACGACGCGCTGAACAAACTCCGCGCCGAACTCGCGCCGCTCCATGTGCTCGCCATCTCCGGTGCGACTCGCCAGGGGATCGATCCTTTGCTCGAAGCGATCTGGGATAAGCTGAATCCGTCCGAAGACTGAAGCTCGCCGAGTTGCGGCAAACGCCCTACACTTGCGTGCGATTATGCACGCACCTTTTGACGACCTGTCCGACAATCTCCTGCGCCACCCCGACAGTTTTAAGTGGACTTACCACGCGGACGATATCCTGCCGTTGTGGGTGGCAGACATGGATTTTCCGATCGCGCCATCGATCCACGCGGCGCTGCACGCGCGGCTGGATCTGGGGATCGGGTATCAGTCGATCAAGACGGATCTCGACGAACTGCTCCGACAAAAACTGCATCGACTCGGCATGCCTGAACTACCGGCCAAGGGCGCGATTTCGTTTCTGACCGGCGTCGTGCCGGGGTTGTACGCGACGGTGGTGGCGCTCACGCAGCCCGGCGACGAGGTGCTGACGTTTACGCCGATCTACCCGCCGTTCCTGGCGTCGGTTACGGATCATGGCCGGGTCGCGAAGCAGTTGCCGCTGGTGCAGGGTGCGCAGAACTGGGCGATCGATTTTGCCTCGCTCGATGCCGCCGTTACGCCCACGACGCGGCTGCTGATGCTCTGCCATCCCCACAACCCGACCGGCCGGGTGTGGTCGCGTGATGAGTTATCGCAGTTGGTGGATTTCGCGAATCGGCATCAGCTTTTTGTCGTCAGCGATGAACTTCACGCCGATCTCACACTCGACGGTCCGTTCATCCCTTTCACGGCCGTCGCGGATGAGCATTTGCGGATGCGGACCGTCACGCTCACCGGCCCGTGCAAGGCGTACAACACCGCAGGGCTGGGGATCGGCGCGATGATCAGTCACAACCGCGAACTCATCACTCGCATCAAGAAGGCGGGTGCCGGACTGCTGGGCCACGCGGGCACGATGAGCATCACGATGTGGCGGGCGGCGCTGAATGACGACGGCGTGTGGCTGGCGTCGGTGCTCGATTATCTGCGCGCCAACCGCAAGCTGCTTGAGGCGTTCGTCCGCGAACGATTGCCGCTGGTCGATTTCATCGCGCCGCAGGCGACCTATCTCGCGTGGCTCGATTTCCGTCGGGACCCGCGCGCGGGCGACATCCACCAGCACTTGCTGAAGGACGCGAAAGTGGGGCTGAATGACGGGCCACAGTTTGGGGAGGGGTATCAGGGTTTTGTGCGGATCAATTTTGCGACTAGCCGGGCGATTTTGACCGAGGCGCTCGAGCGAATCGCCTGTACGGTGGCCTGAAGCCAGTAAAGCAGATTTCATACCGTCGCGCAGGCGACTGCCTATCTACGATGGGGTGGTAAGGACGCCACGGACACTCGAACTGAGTTTTCACTTTGATCAGGAGCAAGGACGCAAGCCGCAGCGGCTGGCGTCCTTTTGTTGTCGATGGAACTACGCGCCTACAACGCCAAACGCGACTTCACCAAGACCGCCGAGCCCGAAGGCAAGGCCGGGCGGTCGAAGGCGTCGGCGTTGAAGTTCGTCGTCCAAAAACACGATGCGTCGAGGCTCCACTACGATTTCCGACTCGAGTTCGACGGCGTGCTGAAAAGCTGGGCCGTGCCGAAAGGACCTTCGCTTGATCCGGCGAAGAAGTCG
This sequence comes from Tepidisphaerales bacterium, assembly GCA_038215325.1. GTDB lineage: Bacteria > Planctomycetota > Phycisphaerae > Tepidisphaerales > Tepidisphaeraceae > BPJO01. Next base: position 19,375 of record JBBQQZ010000004.1, read on the forward strand.
CTGGCGGTGCAGGTGGAGGATCATCCGCTCGACTACGGCGACTTCGAAGGCACCATCCCCGAAGGCGAGTACGGTGGCGGGACGGTGATGCTGTGGGATCGCGGGACGTGGGAGCCGCTGCACGACCCCGCCGAGGGTCTCGAAAGCGGTAAGCTGCATTTCGTCATTCTCGGCGAAAAGCTCGCCGGCGAATGGGCGATCGTCCAAATGCACGGCCGCGCGGGGGATGATGGGAAGAACTGGCTATTGATGAAAGTGAAGGACAAAGCCGTATCGAAGCGCGACGTGCTAAAACAGGACCAAAGCATCAAGACCGGCCGATCGATGGATGAAATTGCCGAAGGCGATGAAGTCTGGCATAGCAACGGTTCGGGGAAGAAAGCGAAGAGCGGGGCGCAGGTGGCGATCCACAAGTTGCCAAAGAACTTCTCGCCGCAACTGGCGGTGCTGGCCGAGAAGCCGCCGACCGGAGACGAGTGGGTGCATGAGATCAAGTTTGACGGGTATCGGATTTTGGTTCACGTGCAAAACAAGCGTGTGACGCTCTTCACGCGCAACGGGCACGACTGGACGCACAAGTTTTCGACGATCGCCAAGGCCTGCGCGAGGCTGAAAGTGTCGGCCGGAATCTTCGATGGTGAGGTGGTCGTGCTCGACAAAGACGGCCGCAGCGACTTCCAGGCGCTTCAGGCGATGCTGAAGCACAAGGAGAAGGTCGAGCCGGTGCTGTATCTGTTCGATCTGCCGCACGTCGATGGTGAAGACTTGACGCAAACGCCGCTGATCGAGCGAAAGAAGCGGCTTGCGAAGATCCTCCGTGCCAGCAAGATCGGCGGCCGGGTGGAGTACAGCGATCACACGCAAGGCGACGCATCTGCGGTGCTGAAGCAGGCGTGCGGGATGTCGCTGGAGGGGATCATCAGTAAGCGCGCAGATTCGCCTTATGTGAGCCGGCGCGAAGCGACGTGGCTGAAGAGCAAATGCCAGGAGCGGCAGGAGTTCGTGATTATCGGCTACACCGATCCGCAAGGCGGGCGCAAGCATTTCGGGTCGCTGCTGATCGGCGTTCACGACGACAAGAAGCGGCTGGTTTATGCCGGTCGCGTGGGGACGGGATTTGACGACCGACTGCTCGGCGATTTGATGAAGCAGCTCAAAGAGCTGGCCCGCAAATCGTCTCCCACCGACGTTCCCGTCCCGGCACGCGAACGCTTGCACGCGCACTGGGTCGAACCGAGTCTGGTCGGCGAGGTTCGATTCACCGGCTGGACGCGCGATGGCGTGCTGCGTCATCCGGCGTTCATGGGATTGCGAGCAGACAAGCCTGCATCGCACGTCGTGCGCGAGCGTCCTGCGGCGGCAAAGCCCGAGGCTCCCGCCGACGCTTCAGCGGGGGTGAAGCTCACGCATCCGGACAAGGTGCTCTATCCCGAGACCGGGACGACGAAGCAGGATCTGGCGGATTACTACCGGCGTGTCGCCGAGCGCATGCTGCCGCACGTGATCGATCGGCCGCTGGCGCTAGTGAGGTGTCCGAACGGGCGAGCGGGAAAATGTTTCTTCCAACGAAACTACACCGACGCCTTACCGGACGCGATGGTGGGGCTCAACGTTGGCGAAGGCAGGAAAAAAGACCTGCACGTTTCGATCACCGATGTGGCGGGGCTGGTGTCGCTGGTGCAGATTGGCGTGCTGGAGATTCACACCTGGGGCTGCCGTAAGCCGGACATCGAGCACCCGGATCAGCTCATCTTCGATCTCGATCCCGACGAAGTCGTCGCCTGGCGCGAGGTGAAGCGTGCGGCGAAGACATTGAAACAACAGCTCGACGCACTGAAGCTGCCGAGTTTCCTGAAAACGTCAGGCGGCAAGGGTTTGCACATCGTCATTCCGATTATGCCGACCATCGACTGGGATACCGCCAAATCGTTTTGCGAAACGATCGTCAAATCGATGGCGCAGGCGGCGCCGGATCGGTTTGTTGCGAACATGAGGAAGGACTTGAGGAAGGGGAAGATCTACATCGACTACCACCGCAATGGCCGAGGCGCCACGGCGGTGGCACCGTATTCGTCACGGGCGCGCACGGACGCCCCCGTTTCCATGCCGATCAACTGGGAGGATCTATCGAGGCTCAAATCTGCGGCACAGTTCACCGTCGCCAGCGCCGCGAGGCAGTTGAAGAAACGCGATCCATGGCGTGACTTCGATTCGTCTCGTGTCGATCTGCGAAAGGCGGTGGGCGATGCGCACTAACACTCAGGAGTTGCTTTATGGCACGACCTATCTGGAAAGGTTCGATCACGTTCGGGCTGGTCAGCATTCCGATCCAGCTCGAGACGGCCGTTCGGGAGAAGACGGTCAATTTCAATCTGCTTTCCAAGGATGGTGCGTGCAGACTTCGCCGCAAGCTTTACTGCCCCGACACGGGCAAGGAGTTCGACTACGCCGACACCGCGCGTGGGATCGAAGTCGCCAAGGACGAGTACGTGCTGGTCGATGAGAAGGAGATCGAGAAGCTCAAGCCCGAGAAGGGCCGTGCGATCGAGATTGAGCAGTTCGTGAAGCTGGAGGAGATCGATCCGATTTACTTCGACAAGGCGTACTACGTGACGCCAGCGGACGGCAGCAGCAAGGCGTACAAGCTGCTGGTGGAGGCGATGAAGGAGAGCGGCCGGATTGGGCTGGCGCGGTTTGTGATGCGCGAGAGGCAAAACCTGTGCGCGCTGCGCGTGGTTGGCGAAGGCGTCGTGCTGCACACGATGCACTACGCGGACGAGGTGCTGTCACTGGAAGAGGCGCTTCCCGGCACGGTCAGCAAGGCCAAGGCACCGGCGAAGGAACTTCAGATCGCGAGACAATTGATCGAAGCGATGACGAAGCCGCTGGACCTCGCGGAGTTCAAAGACGACTACCGCGAGAAGCTTGAAGCGCTGATCCAGGCGAAGGTGAAAGGCAAGAAGACGGTGGATGTCTTCGACGATGAGGAAGATTCGCCGATCCCGCGCAACATCAACCTCATGGATGCGTTGAAGAAGTCGCTAGCGGCGAACAAGCCGTCGCGCACGGCGGCGACGCGGCATCCTCGTCGGAAAAGTGCGTGAGATTTAGCAACATTTTAGTGTGATGGATTCGGGTTTTGTTATAATCCCGCAGCCGCGACGGATTGTCGGTCGCGCCGTACGTTGAATCAGACACGGATGTCGCCGCATGCTGCACTCACGACTGCTTGATGTCCCGATCTGCGTGCTCGACGTCGAGACGACCGGCGCGTCGATAGACTATGGCGACCGCGTGACCGAACTCGGTATTGTGCGGATCGAGCGCGGCGAGGTGGTGGCGCGATATGAACAGCTCGTGAACCCCGGCCGGCGCATCAGCGGCGGGGCGAGTGCGATCACCGGCATCACGTCGGAGATGCTGGCTGACCAGCCTGCGTTTTGCGACGTCTGGGAGCACGCCCGTGTTCTGCTACAGGGCTCGATCCTGGTGGGGCACAACGTCGGATTCGATCTGTCGTTCCTCGCCGGCGAATGTCGACGGTTTTGCGGGGCGTTGTGCGACGCATTAGGCGACATCCATGTGCTGGATACCGTCCGGATTGCCCGGAAGCAGCTCGGACGCGGGGGGAACGGACTTCAGAGGCTAGCGGGCCGGTTGGGCCTGGCACCTGCGTCGGCGCACCGGGCGATGGTCGATTGCGAAACCACCGCTGGCGTATTGCACAAACTGATCGAACCACATGGTGCGTGGCAGATCACGGTTCAGCGCGCTTGCGAACTGCAAGGCGGTGCCTGGATGCTCAGCGACGTCCGGACGCGGACATCCGTCCTGCCGGCCGAAATCTCAGAAGCCCTCACCGACGGGTCGGCGGTACAGATTCGCTATCTTGACGCGCGCAACATCCGCACGGACCGCGTCGTGACCCCCAGATTCGTCCGTCGGATTGGGGGATCTCTGACGCTCGTCGCGCATTGCCACCTGAAGAATGAACAGCGTATGTTCAAGATCGACCGAATCATCTCGGTTCTGCCCGTGCCAGCGGTTGGTCTGGAGCTTTTCGCGCCTATAATGGTCCGGAATGTCGAAGCTGAAATTGCGTGAACTGGGCAAGCAATCGATCCTGACGGATGCGCAGGTCGATTCGCCGCGGACGATCCTCGAGGCCTTTGATAACCCCCGGCCCGAGCGGGTTTACGAGGTGAAGTTTGTTTTTCCGGAATTCACCAGCGTCTGCCCTGTGACCGGTCAGCCGGATTTCGCGACGATCACGATCACCTACACGCCCGACCGGTATTGCGTGGAGATGAAGAGTCTGAAGCTCTATTTTCTGGCTTATAGGAACAAGGGGATTTTCTATGAGTCGGTGGTGAACACGATCATGGACGATCTGGTTGCGACGTTGAAACCGCGAGAGATGACTGTTGTCGGTGAGTTTGCGGTGCGTGGCGGGACTGCGGGTATTGTGACGGTTCGATACACGCCGAAGTCGCGCGGCAAGCGGTGAAACCGCGCCGTTTGGTGCGTTCGCATGTGACCCGGGGAACCGGCGGTGGACGGCCGGGCTAAGTGCGGCGGGTGCCTCACCATTCGCCCGCTCGCGGGTCTAATTCGTGTCGGGAATTGCCGTTAACGTTCGCAAGAGCGCGCGGCCGCGTTATACTTGCACAGTTGTCGTTTTTGTTGTTTGAAGGAATCACTCGCGCATGACCCAGCAGCCTCCCCCCATCCTGCCGCCGCCCTATCCGCAGCCGGGCCAGATGCCGCCGGTCTACTTCCCGCCGCCGATGTTCTACCCGCCACCGCCGCGCGAGCGCGGCGGGTTTGCCCGCGCGGTCTTCACCACGCTCGCGGTCTCCATCCTGGGCTTCTCGATCACACTCAACATTTACCTCCTCATCGCGCAGGGACTGTTCAGCGGTGAATCGGGAACCGGCATCAAGAAGGAAACGCTGACTTCGGGCAACATTCAGACGGTGATTGCGGTTGTACCCGTCGAAGGCGTGATCTGGGGCGCGTCGGCGGATGACTTGGACAAGCTCCTCGACGAGATCGAAGCCGACCCCGCGGTGAAAGCCGTCGTACTCGAGATCGACTCGCCCGGCGGGGAAGTCACCGCGTCGGACGAGATGTACAACCGCCTGCTCCGCTTCAAAGCTGAAAAGAAAATCCCGGTCATCACGTCGATGCAGGGCTACGCCGCAAGCGGCGGGTATTACATTGCGTGCGCGACCGATCAGATTGTCGCGCAATCGACGACTTCCACCGGCAGCATCGGCGTGCTTTGGGGCGGCATCAACGTTGCCGAACTGATGAACAAATATGGCGTGAAGGAAGACTTCACCGTTTCCACCGGCTCAACACTGAAGACCGCCGGATCGCCTTACCATGTGCCGACCCCCGACGAACTTGCCTACCGGCAGAAATTGGTGGATGCGCACATGGCGCTGTTCAAGTCGGTGGTTGCTACGGGCCGGAAGTTGGACCAGGCGTCGGTCGACCGGCTGGCGACGGGGCAGATTTTCCTCGGGCCGGACGCCAAGAGTCTGAAACTCGTGGACGACGTGGGGTTTCTCGATGACGCGGTGCGGATCGCGTCGAAGAAGGCGGGCCTCAGCGGCGCACAGGTGGTGCGGTACACGCGAGAGGTTTCGTTCTGGGAATCGCTTGCCGGCCAGGGTCAGTCGCGGGCGTCGCGGTCGAACCTGGTGCAGGCGGAAGTCGGAAATATGAAGGTGAGCATCGACCCGCACGTTCTCAGCGACCTGCTGAGCCCGCGGCCGATGTTCCTGTGTCGCGGTCAGTGAACGCAACGGGCAGTTGCGGAGGATTTCGATGATGTGTTCAACCAGTCAGAAGTCGAAGCGATCGATGATGAAGTTCGTGCTCACTGCCGCGGTCGCGATGGCGATCGGCGCGGCGCAATCGCTCGCCGCCACGCCGGAGCAGATCGACGCGGCGATCAAGAAGGGTGTCGAGTTTCTCTACAAGACCCAAAATGAGCAGGGGAACTGGGAGAAAGTCCAGGTCCATCCGGGTGGCACAAGCGGTGCCGACGAAGGCCAGTGGGGCGGCCGTACCGCGCTGTGTACTTACGCATTGCTGGCGGCGGGTGAAAAGCCGCTGGACCCGCGCATCGTCAAAGCGACCGAGTGGCTCCGTACCGCGCCGATCACCGGACACTACTCTTTGGGTCTGCGCGCCAACGTGTGGCTGAACCTGCCAGAGACGGACCTGAACAAGCAGGCGATGGTGAAAGAAGCGCGCCTGCTCCTGAGCGGCATCTCTAAGAGCGGCGGGAATAAAGGGTTCCATGACTATCAGCCGGGCGGAGGTCGACTCGATATCAGTTGTGCGCAGTACGGCGTGCTGGGCGCGTGGGCGGCTGCCCAGCGAATCGAGGAAATCCCGCAGCCCTTCTGGACGCTCGTCGAAACCTCGTGGCGCAACCAGCAAGGCGACGACGGTGGCTGGGGCTACTCGGGAAAGCCGAAGACGGGCCTCAAACCAGACGAGAATGGCAGCGCGACGATCCAGATGACCGCTGCCGGCGTGGCGACGCTGTTCATCACGCAGGAATTTCTCCACGCCAATGACGGCATCGAGGGCAACAAGGGGAATATCGCCGACCCGTGGATCAACAAGGGTCTTGGCTGGGTGGCAAAGAATTTACCCGAGCTGGTCGCTAAGCCAAGCCTCTACGCGTTGTACGGAATCGAGCGTATCGGTGTCGCCAGCGGCTACAAGTACTTCGGACAGTTAGACTGGTTCGGCGCCGGTGCCGACGCGATCGTGAAAATGCAGAAGCCCGGCGGGGACTGGCCTTCGGGTAATCACGGCAATGACAGGGAGAACACGGCGCTGGCACTGCTGTTCCTCTCTCGTGGCCGCGCGCCGGTCATGATGAACAAGCTCCAGTACAGCATCACCGCGCCCAAGACCAACCAGAGCAAGGAAGCGAACTGGAACCAGCGCCCCCGCGATGTTGCCAACGCCACCCGCTGGGTTTCGGATAAAACTGAACGCGGGCTCAACTGGCAGATCCTCAACCTCGGCGTCGCCAACATCAACGATCTGCACGACTCGGGCATCCTCTACATCGCAGGCAATCAGGCCCTCGCCTTCACCGACAAGGAAAAGGCGATGCTCAAGCAGTACATCGAGGAAGGCGGGATGATCATCGGCAATGCCGACGTCGCCAAGGGTGATTTCACCAAGTCGTTCCGCGAACTGGGCACTGAGCTTTTCCCCGGAAACGAGTTCCAGCAGCTTCAGGACAAGATGGAACACCCCATGCTGGTCAACCAGCAGTTCAGAGCCACCGAATGGAAGCGCAAGCCGCGCATCGAGGGATTGGGTAATCAGGCACGGCTGTTCATGGTGCTGATCCCGAATGACGATTTCAGCCGCACGATGCAGCGGCGCGATTTCAACCGTGAGGAAATCTTCGAGTTCTTCGCCAACGCATTCCTCTATTCGATCGACAAGACCCAGGCGAAATACAAAGGCGAGACGCACGTCGTCCGCGCCGATCCGAAGATCTCCCCGTCCACCACCATCAAGGTCGCCCGCCTCAAGTACAACGGCCGCTGGGATCCGGAGCCGGGTGGGTGGAAGCGCCTCACCGCGGTCATGAACAACCTGGACAAGGTGAAGCTGGAAACGGTGACCGTTGAACTGGGCAAGGAATCGCTCAAGGACTACAAGATCGCCCATCTGACCGGAACCGATCCGCTACAGTTCACGGAAGAGCAGCGCGTAGCGCTCAAGGAATTCATCGCCGGCGGTGGGCTGCTGGTGATCGATGCGGCGGGCGGGTTCGGGGAGTTTGATGCGTCGGTGCAGTCGGAGCTGTCAAAGATTCTTCCGAACGAGGTGTCGCAGATCGCAGAACCCTTGAAGAAAGACCACGCCCTCTACACCGCCGGTGCCGCCGAGAAGCTGGAGCCAAAGTTCCGCGTCTATGCGATGCAGAAGCTGGGTGCCGACGCCACGCGCTTCCGCATCCGTGCCCTGACGGTCAACGAGAAGATTGGCGTGATCTACAGCCCCGACGACCTCAGTGTTGGCTTGGTCGGCAACGCGATCGACGGCATCATTGGTTACGAGCCGGAACAGGCCACGACGCTGATGCGCCGCATCCTCACATTGCGCAACAGCGGGAAGCTGTAGGTCACCTCGACCGGCGAGTCTTCCAGCAGGGTTCGCCGTGCGAACCGATCCCGCGCGGACGGTTCGCACGACGAACCCTATAGCGTTTCCGTCCCGATCATCAGATTGTCCATTTGGATCGTAGCGCGAAGAGTTCGGCGCACTGGGTGAGGATCGGCTCGACCGCGTCGAGCGACAGCATCGTCGCGACATCGCTCTTGGCATTTTTCGGGTCGGGGTGGCATTCGAGGAAGAGCCCGTCGACGCTTCCGGTGGCGATGGCGGCACGGGCGAGCAGGGGAGAAAACTGCGGGTTGCCGCCGCTCTGGGTTTTCTGGGCGGCGGGCTGCTGGGTGCTGTGGGTGATGTCGAATACCACCGGGCACCCGAGCGATTTCATCTCCGTTAGGCCGGTGAAATCATTCACCAGCCGGTTGTATCCGAAGAACGTGCCGCGCTCGCAAAGCAGGACCGAGTTGTTGCCGGTCGAGCGGATTTTTTCGACCGCGTTTGCCATCTCCATCGGCGACATGAATTGGCCTTTCTTGACGTTGATCGTGCGACCTGTGCGGCCGCAGGCGAGCAGGAGATCGGTCTGCCGCGCGAGGAACGCAGGCACCTGAAGAATGTCCACCACCTCCGCCGCCACCGCAGCCTGGGCGGTTTCGTGGATGTCGGTCAGGACGGGGACGCCCAGCTTGTCCTTGATCACCTTCAGCACCGCCACGCCGTCGTCCAGGCCCGGGCCACGGAAACTGGAACCGCTGGAACGGTTGGCCTTGTCGAAGCTGGCTTTGAAGACGTACTGGATGCCCAGTTTTTCGCACACCGCCTTTACGTGCGACGCGATCGTAAGGCACAGGTCCTGCGATTCGATCACGCACGGGCCGGCGATGAGGAACAAACGCTTGGGGTCGAGTTGGAGGGCTGAATGCATGTTCAGCGAACGATAAAGGCGACGCTGGTGTCCAGCAAGTGGATGTGAACGGGCGTTGTCCCGGCATCATCGCCATCGACCTGAATGGGCACGGGTAAATCGCTGGTGATGCGCACGTCGCGCCCGGTGGTGTAGATGACGCCGCTGGCGTCGCGATGCTTGCCGACGAGTGTCAGCATCGATAGACGGATGAGGTCGTTCCGCGTCTGGCAGGGCATGACGCAGATATCCAGCCGCTGATCGAACGAACTGGCCAGGTCGAGCACTGGAAAGCCGGTTCCGTATTCCGGCACGTTGCCCACGTACACCTGCGCCGGCTGATTGTCGTGGACGATCTGGCCGTCAACTTCCACCGTAAGCGGCAGAAAATCATAATCGTGCAGCGACGCGAGGATAGGCGTGACGTACGACAACTTCGTGATCGGCCCGGTCCGGCCCGCCGCGAGTCGCTTCACCACGCTCGAATCAAAACCGCAACTCGCCATCAGCAAGAATAAAGATTTCCCTGCGACGGCGGTGTCGACCTTCACCGTCTTGCGAGCCTCCAGCAGTTCCATCACATCCTGCTCCAATCCAACACGCCGATACCGCAGTTTGAGATGCTGCTGCATGAGATTTGCGGTGCCCAATCCCATCACCAGCACCGGCGGTACGTTATCGGCACCGACCAGCTCCATGACGCGCTCGATCACCGCCCGGAGCGTCCCGTCGCCGCCGATGACGATCATCGCGGTGATGGAAGCGGCATTGGGAATCTCACGCAGTTTTTCCGGATGCTGAAGGAACGTGTCAACGGTCCAACCGTTTTCGGCAAGCACGGGCTGGAGCTTGCGAGCGATGCCCGTCCCTCGCCCGCGGCCGGAGGTGGGATTGGCGAAGATGAGCACGCGGCGCGAAGGCATGACCGATCGTAGCCGCGGCTCAGCCGATGGGCATCGCCGACACCGCGGATTGTTCGTTGGCGGTATCTCGATAGATCTCGCCGTCCTGGAGCCAGATGGTTCGCTGGGCTCGAAGCGCCACGTTCGGATCGTGCGTGACCAGCACCACGGTCGTGCCGGATTTGTGCAGATTATCGAACATGTCGAGAATCTGAAGGCCGGTCTTGCTGTCCAGCGCTCCGGTCGGTTCGTCGGCCAGGAGAATGAGAGGATCGTTCACCAGCGCCCGAGCGATGCACACGCGCTGCTGCTGTCCGCCAGATAGCTGCATGGGACGATGATCGCCGCGATCGCCGAGCCCGACGCGCTCGGCCAACGCCCGCGCCCGCTCATGTCGCTCGGCAGGGCGAACGCCCTGGTAGAACATCGGTACTTCGAGATTCTCCAGCACGGTGAGCTGCTGAATGAGGTTGAAGTTCTGGAAGACGAATCCGATCGACTGGCTGCGGATTTCAGAAAGCTGATCGTCCGGCAATGAACTGACGTCGTGCTCGCCAAGGATGTAGTGCCCGCGCGTTGGCTGGTCGAGGCAGCCGAGGATATTCATCAACGTCGATTTACCCGATCCGCTTGCGCCCATGATCGCGAGATATTCACCGCGACGAATGCGAAGGCTGACGCCTTTGAGAGCGCACACTTCGACATCGGTCCCCGGCTTACGGTAAATCTTCCAAATGTCGTGCAAGTCGGCCACATACTCAGTCATGCTCCGAAGTATAGCGGGGGAAGGCGACGCAGCGGATGCCGCCGAAACTGCATTTTTGCCGCGATACAAAAGCGATCCATTTTTTTGACAGAAAATTGAACCGCACGGCGTCCTGTATCGTATGTAGTAATGACAGTTTTACGCAGCCCTCCTTCCCTGGGCGGCGCGGGACGCCGAGAGGCCCGCGCCGCCTTTTTGTATGCGCGCTTTTCGATGGAAGGCGTGAGCCGACGGAATCGATCACGGGGTCGATGTGCTGGTGGACGAAGATGCCGATGAAGTTGGGCTTGGCGCGGCGGTTCGGGCTTGGCTTTGCGAAAGGGGGGTGCCAGGGCCGGTGATCAGGCGGGCACTTTCTCGAGTCGGGCGGCACCACGGGCGCAGCTGACGCGGTCGCGGCCGGCTTCTTTGGCGGCGTAGAGCGCGGTGTCGGCGCTGGCCATCAGTTCGTCGGCGCTGGCGCTGGAACAGGCCGACAACGCGGCAAGGCCGATCGACATCGAGACGCCCAGCGGGCGCTTCAGCATCTGCGACGAGGCGGCCTTGAAATCCTGTCGAATTCGATCCACCACCGCCTCGGCTTCTGCCGCGCTGGCGTGGGGGAGCAGCAGGACGAACTCGTCGCCGCCGTACCGCGCCGCAACGTCGCCGCGGCGGAGGTTGGACGTGATGACTTTGGCGGTGAGGACCAGGAGCTGGTCCCCGACCGCATGGCCGAACGTGTCGTTGAGCTGTTTGTAGGCGTCCAGGTCGATCATCACGCCTGAAAGGTCGTGGCCGTAGCGCTGGGCGTCGGCGAACATCTGATCGATCACCTTGCTGAAGTGCCTGCGGTTATACAGGCCCGTCAGCGGGTCGGTGGCGGCCATCTGTTCGACGCGCTTCAGTGAATCCTGCAATTGCTGGTTGGTCGCCTGCACGTCGGTGAGCGCCTTCTCCAGGCTGTCGCGGAGCGTTTCGTTCTCCGTGCGCAGCTTGGCGACGGTGAGGTTCTTCTCGATCACGAGCGGGATCGTGAACATGTAGTCGCCGACCTTGACGACGTAGTCGGTGGCACCCTTGCGAATCGCCTCGGCGGCGAGTTCGCCGGAGTTTTCGCCGGTGATCATGATCACCGGGGTGATGCACTGCGCGCGGATTTCGCCCAGGAGTTGCATGCCGGTCGCGTCCGGAAGATTAAAATCGGTGAGGATGAGGTCGAAGCTGGCAAGGTCGTTCTGCATCGCCTCGGCGCGGCTACCTGCGCAGACGACCGTCCCCTTGCCAAAGTGGTCTTCGATGATCTCGCGCACCAGCTCTCGCTGATCCGCGTCGTCCTCGACCATTAGCAGTTTAAGTGTTTGCACGTTTATACGTCCCTGACCAAGCAAGACTTACGATTCAGACTCGACACATGCAAGATAGTCGTTCTGTTTCTTCGCGCTTCGGCGCGTCGGCATGAACGCTACAGATTGCCTGCCTCAACGCCTGCACTG